>CAZSRN010000104.1:0-7555 GCA_964609115.1 uncultured Veillonellaceae bacterium
GCCTGGCGGTCATGGTGGACGGAGGCGTTCGCACGGGCATTGATGTGCTGAAAATGCTGGCTCTCGGCGCCGAATTCGTCTTGGTGGGGCGTCCGGTCATTGTGGGCGCAGTCGGCGGTGGCGCCGAAGGAGTCAAACTGGTCATGGAAAGAATTGCGGCGGAACTTCGAACCGCTATGGTTCTGACGGGAACAGGGGATGTGCGTTCCGTTTCTTCCCGGGCGATCGCGCCTCCTGTCTGGTAATTCGATTATTCGCTGCGAATATCCGTAAACAAGAGGGCGGGCGCATCCAACGGCACAACACGCGGCGGAAGACGCTTCAGTTCTTCGATCAACCAACCCTCCTCGGAAGCGCTCAATAACTCCAGCGCCTGTTCGGGAGAGTCTGCGGCCATGATGGCTACCGCATCGGTATAGAGCGATTGGTGGACGCAGGGTTCGGTGAACATGCTCCAACTGTGAAATTTTCGATTGTGACGCCAGATGTATAAATTCATAGAAATCACTCCTTTTGGGCAGATTACGGACAAAATAAGTGTAATCTGCCTGAAATCCAATAAAATGCGAGGTTGACAAAGACAGTGCAACGAATCCTGGTATCCGAATTAAAAACAGGCATGATTACGGCGCGCAACGTGTTCAGTTCCGAGGGACAGCTATTGCTTGCCGCTGAACAGGAAGTGACGGAAACTTATATCCGCCGCTTGCAGGACATCGGCATTTATGCCATCTATGTGCACAATCCTTTCTTTGACGACGTGGAAATGCCGGTTACACTGCCGGAAGAAACCCGGATTGCCTCGGTTAAGACTGTTAAGCGCGGCTTTGAAGTTTTGCGAAACGAGCGGATCGGATTGGCGCTGGAAGAGATTGGACAAGTGTCCCGTCGAATTGTCACGGAAATTCTGCGGAACCGTCAGGCGCTGATTCATCTTACAGAGATTAGAGCCCATGATGATTATACGTTTGCCCATTCTGTCGATGTATGCTCACTTGCAGTATTGGTTGCCGTTCATCTGGGGTATTCTGAGAATCGTCTGCATGAACTGGCTGTCGGGGCATTGTTGCATGATGTGGGAAAGCTTCGGGTCGATCCGGAACTGTTGAATAAACCCAGCCGGTTGACGGAAGATGAAATGGTCATTATGCGGGGGCATACTTTTTTCGGGTTTGATCTTTTGCGCAGTCAAAAGGGAAAACTTTCCCTTACCTCCATGCATATTGCATTGCAGCATCATGAAAAATATGATGGGACAGGGTATCCGCGCGGTCTGAAAGAGGATGAAATTCATGATTTTTCCCGCATTGTTTCTATTGCCGACGTATATGATGCGGTAACTTCCGACCGTCCCTATCGGCAGGCTTTGCTGCCGCATGAAGCCTATGAGCTGATGCACGGAGCCGGAACCCGGCATTTTGATCCCGAAATATTGCCGGTGTTTTTGGAACGGATTGCAGTATACCCCATCGGAACGGTGGTTCGGCTCAACACAGGGGATATTGGGGTGGTAACTTTTGTCGAAGCGGGTATGCAAACCCGGCCGACAGTCCGATTGATCATGGACAAGCATCGTCGCTTGTATCCCAGTGCAACAGAATTGGATATGAGAAACCACCTGACCGTTTTCGTGGATCAGGTGGTGGGGAATAAAGCCTTGCTTAATCTGATTTAGTCGGTCGGGGCATCGGCCTGTTGCGCATGTGGCCGATGCAGCCCGAGCGCGATAAGTTCTTCGCTTTTGGGATTCGTTACGGCGGATTTTTCCGGGGAAGCTCCGGCGAAATTTTCCACCAGTTTGGTTGTGATGCGGGAATCCGTTAAAACGCCGGGACCACCGACGCAACCGCCGGTGCAGGCCATTCCTTCAAAAAAGTTGGCATTGCGCTTTCCCGCCTCAATTTCAAGCAGACTTTTTTTACAATTTCCCAGACCTTCGCAACGTTCAGCCTGCACTTCCACGTCAGAGCCCAGTTGTTTCAGAACGTTTTCCACTGCCTGCAGAACACCGCCGGCCCGTGCGAAAATATTACCGTCTTTTGATCCGACAGAGGCAAAAGATTCTGCTTTTGTTTCGGTAATATTGACCCCGCCGCCCACGATCATGGCGGCTAATTCTTCAAAGGTCAAAACATAATCGACAATGCCGGGATAGCGCTCGGCTTCGCTTTTTTTGGCGATACACGGCCCTACAAATACGACGATCCCTTCGGGATCGTTTTTCTTTACTCCTTTGGCGGCAGCTACCATGGGAGAAACCAACGAAGAAACGTTGTCTTTCATCGCCGGTAAATGTTTTTCCACCATGCCGACAAAAGCGGGACAGCAAGAAGTAGTCATGAAGCTTCCCGGAGTCTGGCTGCGGTCGGCAAATTCACGGGCTTCTTCCACGGCTACGGCGTCGGCGCCGACGGATACTTCCAGAGCCTCATGAAAGCCGATTTTTTTTATGCTGGACATTACTTGCTCCGGGCGGATTTGTATGCCGAACTGACCGATAAAAGCCGGCGCAAGCAGGGCGTATACCCGGCTGCCGTCCTTGATCCGCTGAATGATCTGAACGATCATGGAACGGTCGGATATGGCGCCAAAGGGGCAGGCCATTTTGCATGCGCCGCAATGAACGCATTTTTCGTAGTCAATGTTTGCCCTTCGGGCTTTATCGGCTGTGATGGCGCCAAGTTCACAAGCGCGTTCACAGGGGCGCGATATTTCGATGATTGCGCCATATTGGCAGGAACGCTTGCATAGACCGCATTCCACGCATTTTGTTTTATCAATGAAAGAGCGGTTGGCCACCACGGAGATGGCCTTTTTGGGGCAGCTGGCAATGCAGCTGTGAGCCAGACAATTGCGGCAGGCATCCGTTACAATAAAACGGTCCAAGGGGCATTGGTCGCAGGCGACAGGCAGCACCTGAATAATGGGGGAGTCTGAAATGACTCCGTCCAGCGCTGCGACTGCGGCTTCGGTCATTGTTACGTCCATGGGCTGACTTAGCGCTGATTTGATACGGTCCTGTAAAACGGCTCTTTCCTTGTGCACGCAACAGCGGTAACGGGGACCTTCTTCCGTTACAACGGTGCGCAAGATGGTTTCTACATCGGTATGCAGCCGACCCTCAAAGGTCATTTGAGCAATTTCCGTTAATACTTTTCGACGAATCTTTGTAATTTCATTTACGTCAGGCACTGTTTCTATTTCCCTCCATTTATTGCAGGTTGGCCTGCAGTACTTCCAACAAACGTTCCGGGGAGGCGTTATTCAACAATTCACCGTTGATCCGAATGTTGGGACCTTTGCCACAGTTTTTGAAACAGGTGACTCCCTTGATTTCTATTTGTTTTCGCTGATCCTCGGATAATGCGTCCAATACATCCACCAAATCCTGAGTTCCCATAAGATGACAGGAAGTGCCCATGCAAATTTCTATGGTCAACATAGGGACCCGATCACTCCTTCTTGTTTGCTCGCGTTATTCGTTTCAATTATACTCGATGAAATCATACCCATTCAATACGGACTACTTTTCCGAGCGCTTCCAGTTGGGTCCGTAAACGGCCCAATACTTGAAGTTTGATATTCATGGCGGAAGGCAGCAAGGGATTTTGGTGAGCGGGATTGATTGCGCCGCCGGCCCAGATGTGAATATAATCCACATCCATCAACAGCCTGGCAACCAGGGAAGCTCCGTCCATCCGGGTGGAACGCCGCAATTCCGGTATGGTCATCAGCCTGTCCGCCGCCGCATTCAAGGTCAGCACGCCTTCCGTAACCAGATCGATTCCTTCAAGATGGGCAATGGGCGGAATATTGGGATCGTGATATTCCAGGGAAACCTGAAGCGGTTTTCCCATGACCCGGCTGACCAAAGTTGCGGTGGTTCCGCCGGAAACGACCTTTTGACCCGGCGCGGCTAAAAAACGGCGTACAACGTCAGGATCGTGTTCCGGAGAGGCGGGAGGTCCCATCATCAGATTGAGACGCCGCGGCCTGCGTATTTTAAGCGCCACAACGGTTGTATCGTCACCGGGCTTTCCCAGATAGTAACCTTCACAACAATTCAACAGGGAATTGCACATTTCGGCAGTATCTTTCACTCGGGCAGCGTCTTCGGTAAAACGGGCGGCGATTCCGTCCCAGCCCAACCCCAGCGGCAGCAGACCGCCGATCCCGGCATGAATGACTCCGTGACTGACCATAACGATCCAGTCATCTTCCAGCAATTCAAATTGCCCGACAAGCACGGTTTTGTCCGCAATGATTCTCTCTTGAGCCGGAAAAGGAAACACATGCCCGGCACGGGACAACAGGGTTCGTGGGCTATCAAATTCAACGAGAGTGGAATTTCCATCATAATTGATTTGCAAAATCTGAAGGGTCGAATAAGCAATTTTGCGTTCCCGGCAGACCGGCAGAGTCTGGGCGATTGTTTCCACGACATCGGCAAGACTGGCGCCTCTGGCCAGCATGGAGGACGCGATTTTTGTCGTCAGTGTGGCGAGAATATTGGCTTTTACGCCGCTGCCAAGGCCGTCAGAAACGACCACAATGACGGAGTTGGCGGTTCGAGTGATTTGAACATTATCGCCGCAAAGTTCTTCTCCTGTTTTGCACAACTGTGCGACGTTGACTTCAGCATGCAATGTCATGCGTGAGGGTCCTGCTCTTTCAACAATCCGACCAAATCCAACAGGGCAGCTTTTGTTTCACCGGTTGTTTCTCCAAGCAGGCCGGCGATTTCTTGCGCTACATGCATCTGACGGTTGATGATTTCAGCCGCTTTATCGATGGTTTCCATTTTGACTTTTTGCAGATCGCGGTTTTGTTTTTCCCGTTCGCTGATATCCGTCACAATCAAGATGACCATGTTATGATCACGAATGGGTAAAATCATTTGCTCTGTGATCAAGGATCGCTCCGGATACTCGACTCGTCTCGCCACCAATTTTTCTTGCGTCTGAACGGCGTGAAACAGGTCGGAACAGTCGATGATGCGCGCCAGATTGGTTCCTTTTACCAAGTCAAGACGGTGACCGAACATGATTTCAGCTGCCGGATTGAATTCCTGGATTACCATGTTTTCATCGACGACAATAATGGCGTTGAGCGAGTTGTCGATGACCATGTTGGAAAAAGATTCGGCTTTTGATTTCATATAGGGAATGCACATGTTGACTTCCGCCAATCCCTGCCATACCGCAATGGCTTTTTCCCTGCAGGTGCTGTATCCGCAGGCTCCACAGTTTTTTTCATCCGCTTTGTTGAACTTTCCGGTTTTCGCGAGGATTTCACGAATCACGATTTCGTTGGGCTCCGGCGAGAACACAGGGGTAGCGGTGTGATGACGCAATAGATTTTCCGCGGAAATCGAAAAGGCCGGGTTTTTGTCGGACGATTGGCGGGCGAACTCAATAATTTTCGCCCGGCGTACCGGCGTGCCTTTGGGCGTCGGAAAACCGGGACCGCCGATGCAGCCTCCGTCACACGCCAAGGCTTCGATAAAGCGGGGAGAAATTTCCCAGTTGCTGAGACATTCAAAAACTTCCATGCAGTTTTCTATTCCGTGCACAGTGATGACATCGGTGTCTGTTTCGTCATGTTCAGTAAAGCTTTTCAGGATTCCTCCGGTGATGGGGAAAAAACGGGAGGGACCCGGAATATCCAGGGCATTGGGGTCTTCTACGATCCCCGGATTTAATACGCTTGCCTCAGAAAGCCAAGTCTGCAGATGTTCAAAGGTCAGGACGGCGTCTATGGATCCGAGAACGTCACTATCGCGGCCTTCGGCAATTTTAGCGATGCAGGGGCCGACAAAAACAACGAATAAATCTTCTCCCAACTTTTCCTTTAAAATACGGCCATGAGCAATCATGGGCGAAACTACCGGAGCCAAATTCCGTGTCAGGTCCGGATAATATTTTTCCACAAGCCGGGTAACAACAGGGCAACAGCAGGAAATTACAGGATAGTCTGTGGTTTCCAGCAATGAAGCATATACTTTGGAGACGGCAGCCGCACCCACGGCGGTTTCTTCAACAGCGCAGGCGCCAAAATCCTTTAGGAGGGTTCGAAGCTGGCCGATGGATAAATCGGGGAAAGCCGCGACAAAAGAGGGTGCGATACTGAAAGCAACTCTTTTACCGTCAGTCAGGGCCTGCTGGACAATCTCCGTCTGGTTTTCCACTTGTTTGGCATGTTGTGGACACTCAACCACACACTCGCCGCACAAAATGCATTTATCCAGTACCACACTGGCATGGCCGCCTTCAATGCCGATGGCCTTGACGGGGCAGGAGCGGACGCAGCGATGGCAATCCTGGCAATTTACTTTTTGCGTCGTAATTGCCTGCTTCATGTGCTTTCTCCATTCAATACGTATTTCATGAATAACTCATGAACCTGATCTTTTGTCACATGAGTTAAAATCAGGTCGTCGATTTGAACCACGACGCCATCCGTGCAATGTCCCTGACAAAACTTACCGGCCATTTGGACTTGGGCTTGAGCCTGATGCTTTTCAATGAGGGCCAGAAAAGCCTCCAGTATCCCATTGGCTCCTTTTAGATGGCATGCGCTGCCAAGACAGACTGATACTGTAACCATACCGTCGTTCACCCCAACATCCTGTGAAAAATTTCACTATCAATTCACTATTTTACTAAAAGTAACAACTTTTCGCAACTGCTCCGCGTGTGCGAGAAGGATTTTTCAATCCGCTATCCAATATATATACAAATTAGCTGTTGGGGTTGTTCTGAAAATTATTCAAAACGGAGGCGTCGGCTTGTTTCCTTATTTTCTGGTTTTCACTATTTTTTTTCCCCTGATGTTGGCTTTGTTTTTTTTATTGAATATAAATAGCTTGTTGCAGCGGCCTGCTGTTTTTTTTATGGCGGCAGTGCTGTTTGTTTGTTCAGGTTGGGCGTTGGTGCAAGGAAACGGCGTGTACCAACCGGCGGAGAGCGTATCGAAAATTCTGGGCGGAGCGTTTATTGTCGGCAATGTAGCGGTTTTATTGGGGACTGCCTGGTGGAGCCGGCAACGAAAAGAATGGCGTCAAGGCTGTTTGACCGTCTTGCAGGCGAGTCTGTTTGGCTGTCTGTTGTGGCGCTTTGGCAGTGCAGCCGGTTCCGGTTATTTCGTTCTCGATCACTGGGCAGGCCTGATGCTTTTGCTGGTTAACGGAGTGGGGGCAGTGGTTTGGCTGGTTGCGGCGCAATCTACGCAATCGCATGAACGTCGACGTTCACGAAAAAAACAGAAGCAACCTATATTCTACGCAACATTTGCGCTGTTGATGGCAATGATGAACGGATGGATTTTGGCCAATCAGTTATTATGGATGTATTTTTTCTGGCAGGTGGCATTATGGTGTCTCGCGTTGCTTCTGGCCGACGAGCGGACGAAATCTGCGTCGGCGAATGCAAAAACTTTTGCGGCGCTGCATTCGGTCGGCGGTATTGCGCTGGTGTCCGGAATGATATTGACGTTTTCAACAGCCGGGACGTTGCAAATCGCTGAGCTGCTGGTGGCAAAAGATGCAACGGCGCTA
>CAZSRN010000105.1:0-5697 GCA_964609115.1 uncultured Veillonellaceae bacterium
CGTTTATATAGTACGGTAACCCCTCCACCATCTGCGTCTTGAATCCTCCGCTCAGGCCATCCTTAAGCTTGCGGGCAATTCCCAGCATCAAGGCAACGGGAATATCCGTATCCAGCGAAGCAAAAACTTCGCGAATAAGACTCGGCGCTTTCAAAATAATAGCCGGTGTACTCACTTCCGCCAATACCGCCCGAATAAACTTTTGCTGCCTTGCAACTCGACCGATATCGCCTTCTTCGTCCCGATAGCGAACGTATTGCAATGCGGTCCGACCATCCAGCCGCTGCAATCCCGGTTTCAGATCGATCACATAATGATCCCATGAATCCTCATATTGCATCCGTTTTTCCACATCAATGGTCACTCCGCCGATCGCATCCACAATTCGGCCGAAGCTTTCCAAATTGATTTTGGCATAATAGTCCATCGGAATCCCGAGAAAATTCTCGGTCGTTTGCCGTGTCAGTGCAACCCCGCCCGTAAGGAAGGCATGATTCACCTTGTCCCAACCCAATCCTTTAATCCGGACCCGTGTGTCGCGGGGAACTGAAATGATAGAAGCTTCCCGACTCTCCGTATCAAGTGTCATAACCATCAACGTGTCGGAACGGCCGGGATCATCTTCTTTGGGTCGGTCATCGACCCCCATGATCAGGATATTCAGTTTGTTCGGCGGAATGATATAATGCTCGGTCTCTTGCGTTCGCTTAACGTTCGACCGCGAAGCGCCGAGTTTCCCGCCAAACCACCAGTAAGAAAAAGCTCCCGCCAGAATGGCAAGCAAAAGCAATGCGCTTACGATCACCCATGTATTGCGGCGACGGCGCGCTCGTTGTGCAGTTAATTTATCTTCCAATCGTACAGCCATCTGGCACCTTCATTTCAAAAAAATCGCAAAACATACGCAAACAAGCCCCCGCGTGCGGGAAGCATTTATTTAGTATAACAAAGCCCTTCCTCAGCGTCAAGGAATCAGATGACACTAAACCCGGCTTCTTCGACGGCGCGCTTAATCGTTGCAGGCGTTGTCATCGCCTCATCATATTCCACCGTCAATGTTTTTGCGGCCAATTCGACCACAGCCGACCGCATCCCGGGCAACGCTCCCACTTCTTTTTCGACCGCCATTTTACAGTGATTGCAACTCATTCCATCCACTGTATATAATTCTTTTTTCAGTGACATATCCGAATCCTCCTATGGTTCTTTTCAAGCGTTGGGTTACTCTAAACCAATGTTTGGCATACATCCAGAAACCCTTTGAGAACTCTGGCTGTTAATCCCCAAATCACGTGCCCATCATATTGGTAAAACAAAACCGGATAGGTCGTCCGACGTTTCCAATCTCTCGCATAGGAAGCTTCCATCAAATTCAAGGGGAAATCCGGCAACGGTCGCGTTGCCAGTTCCATATGGGCCGTAAGCGGTTCGGCCGCCATCAGATAATCCAGCGGCGCCACAAAAACCGACGCCACTTCCCCGTGATTGGGGCGAATCAAGTCAAAATCTTTCAGATATGCCGCAAAAGGATAGATCATGACACCAATTGGACTTACCATATAATTCAATGGGCCGAGGATAGAAATTGCATCGTCGGGCAAGCTCAGTTCTTCCTGTGTTTCCCGCAGAGCTGCCGCTTGAGAATCTGCATCATCCAGTTCAATTCTGCCTCCGGGGAAACAGATATCACCAGGTTGCCAGCTTAGTTCAGCAGAACGGACCTCGAACAGAACCCCCAGTCTGCCATGGTGTCGGACTAAAGGAACCACTACCGCCGAAGCAAAATAATCGCTTTCATTTTCAATGATGGGACCGCGGGAACGCAACATCTCACCCAGGCGATCACAAAAGCCGGTCACAACCTCACCTCAAAATTCCTGCTTCCGCCAAAATATCCACATTATTTAATACATCGACTCCGCCATCCGCAATCAATCGATGGTTTTCGCCCAAAATCCAGACCCGGGTCGCCAACTCCCGCGCTGTTTCCAAACTGTGCGTTGCTGTAACAATGGTTTTCCCAGCGGCATTTAGTTGCTGCAATGCCGATACCAGCCAATTCTGGCTCTCCAGATCCAGATCATTGGTCGGCTCGTCAAAAATCATTACCTCCGGATTTTCAGCCAGCATGGATGCAATCGCAACCATTTTCTTTTCCCCGCCGCTCATGTTTTGCGGCAAACGGTTCACCAATCGCCGGATCTTGCAAAAATCCAGCATCTGCTCCACGCGGGCCTGTGCTTCCTCCCGCGGCAATCCGAGACGTTGAGGCCCAAACAGGATCTCATCATATACAGTAGCGCAGATCACTCGAAACTCGATATTCTGAAAAACAGCGCCGACTCGTCGGCGATACGCCGCATTTTCGGCTTTGTTGTGAATCTCCTGCACGGTCACAGGCTTGCCGAATGCGCTAAATCGCCCTTCTGACGGCAAAGTTCCTGCCAGTATTTTTTCCAGTGTAGTTTTTCCCGCTCCGTTGGGGCCGAGAATAACAATTGTTTCGCCTTCAGCGACCGAAAGGTTAATGTCCAGCAAAGCCGGTTCATGTGGCCGATATCGATAACTGACATGTTTAAGGTCAAATATCGTATTGTTGTCCGTCACCGTCGCTTCCTCCCGCAAAATCACAAAACCCGTAAATTTATTTATTCCCGATTAGTGCGAAAAATCCTGCATTAAACACCGTTTCATTTACCTGCAAGGTAATCAACTGCAACGGCCAAAAAAAGAGTAACCTCCTCGGCTTTTTGCAATTGAAACCGCAGAGGTTACTCTTCCATCTATAGATTTTTTTGTTATTTAATTATACTTGGCTTCGCTCTTTTGAACTACAACGCAGCCTGCGGCATCACCCGTGATATTCACAGTTGTCCGGATCATATCCAGCACCCGGTCGATGCCGGCGATCAATGCAATGCCTTCCAATGGCAGCCCTACCGACTGCAGCACCAGTGTCAGCATAATCAAGCCCGCTCCGGGAACACCGGCGGTGCCGATGGAGGCTAACGTGCCTGTCAAAATGATGGTGATATACTGCCCCATATTGAGATCAATTCCATAGACTTGGGCGACAAAAAGAGCGCAAACGCCTTGATAAAGAGCCGTCCCGTCCATGTTGACAGTCGCTCCAAGAGGCAAACAGAAGCTGGCAATATCTTTTTTTACGCCCAGATTTTCCTGCGTACACTTCATATTGACCGGCAGCGTTGCACTACTGCTGCAGGTAGAGAAAGCCACCAACATCGCCGGAAAAATCCCCTTGAAAAAACGCACCGGAGTTATCCCGCCGAGGACTGAGACAGCGCCGCTATACACAACAACCATGTGTATAATGCAGCCGATATAAACGGCAGCGATAACCGTCGCCAACGGCAACAAGACTTTGGGGCCGTTAACGGCAACTACCGGCATGATCAAGGCAAAAACACCGATCGGCGCCAAATTCATGATCACATCGATAATTTTGTAGGTTACTTCCGCCAAGCCATCAAAGAAATCGGCCACCGGCTTGGCACGCGAGCCAACCATGGTAATTCCGATTCCGATAAAAATCGCGAAAACAATGACTTGCAGCATATCCGCCTTCCCCATGGCTACGAAGGCATTGGTCGGAACAAGGTTGACCAATACATCGGAAATAGGAGGCGCCGCTTTCGGCGCAACTTTGGCGCCGGCGGGAATTACCAACCCTTTCCCCGGTTGCATGATTGCGCCAAGAAAAAGTCCAAAGGTTACGGCAAAAGCAGTCGTGAACAAATAAAATGTCATAATTTTTGCCCCGACACGTCCTAATTTTTTGATATCCCCCAACGCTGCCGCACCGACAATCAACGACGCCAATACCACCGGAACAATAATCATTTTAATAAGATTGATAAATAAAGTCCCCACCGGAGTAACCCATACTTTCAATAAAGGAGCACTGGTCGGCCCTGCGATGAGACCGGCTACTACACCCAGAACCATGCCGATTAGAATCTTGTAGGATAAATGCATTGTTTCTCCTCCTTCATTTGCTTTTTCCAAGGCACCAGCTCTTTTGCTTTGTGGCCGTTTTTTTTCGGTTAATCGCCTCCTCTTTTTCGTTGCCGACCAACAATTGTGAAATCTACCTTGTGAACAGGATTATCCCTGAGTTCCCGCAAAAAACAGATAATATCCGATTAGAATCACCACTCCCGGGAGTCCCAAAAAGCCAACCACCAACGCTGTCCATATAGTAATCGGCAATGAAAAGCCCAATGGAGAACCGATAAGGTTCACCAACCACAAGGCCAGCCCGCCAATAAGTCCATTATAGACCAATTTCAGTACTATTTTTAGCGGAATGACAAGAATACGGCCAAACAATAAGATGAGCAATATTCCGACAGCATACGCGGCAAGAACAGGTATCGGCACTTGCCATTCCCTCTTTCGTCAAATTTCCCTGCGGTTTTCCAATGCCTTTGCGAGAGTTTCTTCATCGGCGTATTCCAAATCACCGCCGGTAGGCAAGCCCCGCGCAATTCGAGTAACTTGGAGTCCCAATGGCTTGAGCAATTTTGCTATGTAGGTTGCCGTGACCTCGCCTTCCAAATTAGGATTGGTAGCCATAATGACTTCCCGTACCGTTCCGGACTGGATGCGTTGCACCAGTTCCTTAATCCGGATGTTCTCCGGTCCGATGCCGTCAAGCGGTGATAAAACTCCCTGCAAAACATGGTACGTTCCCTGATATCCACGGTTTCGTTCGTGTCCGCGGGTGCGTTCCATCGCCGCCACATCCCGCGGCTCTTCTACCACGCAAATCACTCCATGATCACGGGTTTCAGATCGGCAAATAGAACAGGGATCTGAGTCGGTAAGACTAAAGCATACCGAACAATAAGAAATTTTATCTTTCGCTTCAATGATGGAATTCGCCAATGCCAAAGCACGCTCCCTTTCCATGCCAAGAACATGGTAAGCCAGCCGAGCGGCCGTTTTGGGCCCAATTCCCGGAAGCCGGCGAAAATGCTCCATAAGTTGCGACAACGGAAGCGGAATCATTGAACTTAAAACATACCTTTCGGCAAATTCATGCCGCCTGTGAGTTTACCCATTTCGGAGGAGGTCATTTCATCGACCTTTTTGACGGCTTCATTAAAGACAGCAATCAACATGTCTTCCAACATTTCAATATCGTCCGGATCTATCGCTTCCGGATCTATCTTCAGCGAACGAATTTCCTTCTCGCCGGAAATGACGACCTTAATTGCACCTCCGCCGGCTGTAGCTTCCAATGTCCGTTGCTTTAGTTCTTCCTGCAATTTCACCATATCAGCCTGCATTTTTTGAACTTTTTTCATCATGCCGGCCATATTTCCTGCATTCCCACCAAACATTACTCTTCTTCCTCCTCTATTTTGGTAATTTTCCCGCCAAACATCTGTTGCACTTTTAATACCGCCGCGGGAATTTCCTTCCCGTCATTTTTCATTGGCCGTACCGATTCCTTTGCGCGACTGGATGAACAACTCGACGTACACTGAATCCGAATGGCGCTCCCCAATATTTGCGACATCAATTCTTCCAGCCATTTGCGAATATCATCTTTATCTACCCGTTCCCGAATCGTATCCCGCTGGAAAAGAAAAGTAACGGTTCCGTCTACACAGCCCACAATATGCGCATCTTCCACCATACTTTGCCCATATTTTTTCTCTATTTATT
>CAZSRN010000105.1:5707-7414 GCA_964609115.1 uncultured Veillonellaceae bacterium
TTTGGCCGGCCGGGGCGAGCCCTCGTCCTTACCCGCCTGCTCCACTCGCTTCAGTAAATCTTCCAGCGCCCGCTCCAGCTCTTGTTCACCAAAAGGTCCGCCTTCTTTTGGTTCACGTCGGACCTCAACCGGAGACGTTTGAAAAGAAGCTTCGCCAACCGGTTTTGGCGAAGAACCGGATACCTGGGGCTTGGTTGCCGTTCTCTGTCCCGCTGGATAAGTGGGTCCAGCCGCAGTCTCTTTCAGGGTCCCGGATGCTGCAACCGCCTTGGTCGGCAAAACAGCCACCGTTTCCGGCGTTCCTGCACATGCCGTCAATAGTGCCATTTCCGCCGTAATCCGCTGGTCAATTGACCAACGGGCATCATTTGCTGCTTCATAAAAAAGCTCCACCAATTTGACTAATTGCGAATGCGTCATATTTTGACTATCTTTCGCCAATCGTTCCTGGCTAAATGTCGCCAATACCGGGCTATCCAAATTAGGCGTTGAACGAAACAACATTAAGCTTCGGCAATAAGCAGCCAATTCCATCAATAGTTGGCGGGCATCTTTTCCCAATACCATTTGTTCTTCCAAAGTCATCAAAGCCTTGGCTCCGTCCATTTTAGCCACAGCTTCGAACAGCGCATACACCGCTTCTTGTCCAACCAGGCCAAGCAAATCGCGAACTTCGCTCTCCGTAACCCCATCATTTCCCATAACGCTGCATTGATCCAAAATACTGACTGCATCCCGAACCCCTCCATCCGATTGCAGCGCAATAAGCCGCAGAGCTTCCGGAGTCGCAGAAATGCCGGACTCATTAGCAATATGTGACAAGTGATCCGTTAAATCACGTAATCCCACCCGTCGAAAATCATACCGTTGGCATCTGGATAAAATAGTTGCCGGAATTCGATGCGGTTCGGTCGTCGCCAACACAAAAACGACATGCGCCGGAGGTTCTTCCAGTGTTTTCAGCAAAGCATTGAAGGCTTCATTCGTCAACATGTGAACTTCGTCAATAATGTAAATTTTATAGCGGGATTGCGCCGGAGAAAATTTAACATTTTCCCGAAGATCACGAATCTCATCAATGCCCCGATTCGAAGCCGCATCAATCTCATACACGTCCATCGCCGATCCGTCATTAATCAGATCACATGCACGGCAATGGTTGCAGGGAGTCGCCGTAGGTCCGGTTTCACAATTTAAAGCTTTTGCCAATACCTTGGCAGTACTGGTTTTTCCCGTCCCCCGCGGACCGGTGAACAGATATGCATGGGAGATACGGCCTGACACAATCGCATTTTTCAATGTTACGCTGACATGTTCCTGTCCGATCAATCCTTCAAAATCTCTTGGCCGCCACTGCCTGTATAAAGCTTTATACGCCATGCATCCACCCCCTTTCCGCATCTTAAGTAATGTTCTACATACCGACAAAAATTCCCTGCGGGGAGGCAAAAAAAAAGACAGCCGCTGCTGTCTCCGGACTCTTACCAATGTCGGACCACGGTATGCCGGCGGAGTCCGGCACCCTCACGGCACATGAAGGGGCTCGCTTACCGTTGCTTCCTTCCGGACCTGGCGGGGTTCACAAGTCTCCATTGCGTAAGACCCGACCCACGGCATACCGTGGTCCGACCCTGCAAAAGCCCTTGGCAATAAAATGGCGGAGAGTGTGGGATTTGAACCCACGAGGCGCTTATCACGCCTACACGA
>CAZSRN010000106.1:0-7377 GCA_964609115.1 uncultured Veillonellaceae bacterium
AAAGCCCAGTTACACCGTCCCCTTCGTGGGCTTGTGGCCCGATCCGCTGCTGCCGAAGCGCAAAACGTGTCCGCAGCTACGGAAGAACAATCCGCATCGACGGAAGAAATCGCCTCCGCAAGCCAGGCGTTGTCCAAGCTGGCTACCGACCTGCAGGTCGCTATGGGTAAATTCAGGATCTAGCCATAGGTTCAACGAAAAAGTCGCCCGAAATACAGAATCATACATTTCGAGGCTGTCGTAATTACGACAGCCTCGAAATGGAAAGGTGATACCCAAAAAAGAAAAAATTCCCTGAAGCAAGGGGTTGACGATAAAAAATATAACGGGGGGGATTTTCGTATGCTTACGTCCATTCGATCCAAACTGATTGTATTTGTGGTTTTGCTGCTGGTGGCGGTAGCCGCTTCTACATTGGGAGCCGTGTTGTATTTCTTCACCGGTTATGCGGACAACTCCGCTAAAGAGCAGGCGCGCTCCGGTGTAGAAGGACTTCACAACCTGCTGGAAGAATCAAAACAGGATATGAAAGCCAAGGCTGTTATGCTGGCTGCGAATCCGGATGTGGTCCGGGCCGTGGAAGCAAAGGACCGGGCGCAGGTTTTGGCCGTCATGGGAAAAATCCTTAAAGACGCGCCTATCGATTCAGTCATGATTGTTGACGGGAGCGGCCAGGTTATCGCGCGGGTTCACGAGCCGACGAAAAGCGGGGACAATGTCGCCAAACAGAAAGGGGTAAGTGAAGCCCTGAAGGGAAACACGACAGCGGCGATCGAGCCGGGAACGACTGTGAAGTTGTCGGCCAAAGCCGGCGCTCCGGTACGCAATGCCCAAGGTCAAGTTGTCGGGGTTATTTCTCCCGGTGTTACACTCAGCCGCAATGAAACGGTCGATCATGCGAAAAAGTTGTTCAATGTGGATGCCACACTGTTTTTGGGCGATGTGCGGGAGTCCACGACGATTCAATTGAAGGGAGAGCGTCAGGTCGGCACCAAACTTGATCCGAAAATTGCCGATATCGTGCTTAAGCAGGGAAAACGTTATGACGGTGAAGCAACCATCCTGGGATTGCCGTATCTGACCTCGTATGAACCCATCATTGGGCCGGACGGAGCCCCCATTGGCGCGCTGTTCGCCGGGAAAACACTGGCGGAAGCGCATGCCGCCCGCAATAAAATCGGGATGGCGGTGGGAGTCGCCACGTTGCTGGCCGTGATTCTGGGTTTTGTCACTACAATTCTTATGGCCAAACGTATTACCGGCCCTCTTCTCCAATTGGGCGGAGCAGTCGGAGCGGTTGCCGCCGGGGATCTGACCCGCACGGTGTCGGTGACCTCTTCGGATGAAGTTGGAAAATTATCCAAAGATTTTAATACCATGGTAGGCGAATTGCGCAAGTTGGTCCGGCATGTCCATGAACTTTCCCAAACCCTTGCGGCCTCGTCGGAGGAGCTGACGGCCAGTGCGGAGCAGTCTGCCGAAGTCAGCCATCAGGTTGCCCAGTCGATTACGGAGGTAGCGGAAGGAGCAACGAAACAGCTGTCGGCGGTCAATGACTCGTCTGCGGTTGTGGAGGAAGTATCCGCCAGCGCCGAGGAAGTTGCTGCAACGGCGGAAACCATCACCGGCCTGAGCCATAAGTCAACGGCTGCGACAATAAACGGCAGTTCGGCCATTGAGCGGGCAGTGCAACAAATGGGCAATATTGGCGAAGGCAGCAAGGCCGTCAACCAAGCAGTGGGAAAATTGGCGGATTCGTCGCGCCACATTGGGGAAATCGTGAACGTAATCTCGGGCATAGCCGGGCAGACCAATCTGCTGGCGCTGAATGCGGCTATTGAGGCTGCGCGGGCGGGAGAACAGGGACGCGGTTTCGCCGTAGTGGCGGAAGAAGTGCGCAAACTGGCGGAACAGTCAGAGTCGGCGGCCAAGGAAATTACTGAACTGATCAAACAAAACCAGACCGACATTCAAAAAGCGGTGCAAGCCATGGAAGAGTCCTCCGGCTCGGTAAAAGTGGGGATCGAGGTCGTGAATGCCGCAGGGGTAACCTTCCGCGAAATTTCTCAATTGACGGATGAGGTGTCAACACAGATTGCCGGAGTTTCTTCCGCCATCGGAGAAATTGCCAAAGGCAGCGAGAACATCGTTTTGTCCGTGCGTGAAATTGAAACGGTCAGCAAGGAGTCGGCCGGTCAGTCGCAGAATGTTTCCGCTGCGGCCGAAGAGCTGACGGCATCCATGACCGAGATTTCATCATCCAGCCGAAATCTGGCCAAGATGGCGCAGGAACTGCAGGTTGCCGTGGATAAGTTTCACATGTAATGATGAATAGGGATACAGGGAAAATACCGGGCGGGAAATACGCGACCGGTATTTTCCACTTATAAAATACGAGGTTGGGACATGTTGGCGATAGAAATTAAATTGTTGTATAATAAATTTTTAAACTAATTTTGCGAAGCAGGTGTCCAGATGAAACTGGGAATCAAACTGGGGCTGTTTAATCTGTCGCTGGGGATACTGGGACTGGTTGCCGTATATATCATGGTCATGACGGTGTGGGTCAAAAGTTACGAGCAGTTGGAACGAAATACGGTCAATGAAAATATACAACGGGCCCGGCTCATCTGGAACAAGGAGCAGGACACGCTGAAGGCGATTGTCGGCGACTGGGCGCCGTGGGACGAACTCTATGAGTTTGCGCGTAATCCCCAAGATCGGAAATTTGTTGAGAATAATCTTCAGGATTCATCGATGGCCAATTTGCAAATCGATGGGGCAGTGGTCACAGACCCGACAGGAAAAATTATTTTTGCCAAAGCCATTGATATGGAGCGGAAACAGGAAGTACCTGTTCGAAATGAAATCTATCGACACATCCGCCCGGGACAGTTGTTCATTTCCAAACTGGAAGGGGAAAAATCTGTCAAAGCAGTGATTTGGATGGAAAATGCACCGGTCCTGTTGTCGGCGCAGCGGATTTTCAAGAGCGACAATAGTGGGGATAGCCCCGGAATATTAGTGTTTCTGCGCAAGGTAGACAATCAGTTTTTACAGGAAATTACGGATATCGTACAGGCGCCGGTTCGAATTGAAACGGACGAAACTTATCGGGCGCTTGTCAACGAAGCGGATGGATTGGGGCAGGAGCTTCGGAATGACAATCAGATCAGATCTTTTGTTCCCATGAAAGACATTTACGGGAATCTGCCGTTCGCATTATCGGTGGAAACCTCCAGAACCCTGAATATTGAAATGAAGCAGCATTTCAAGTATTTTATTACGATGCTGGCGGTTATTCTGGCG
This sequence comes from uncultured Veillonellaceae bacterium, assembly GCA_964609115.1. Lineage (GTDB taxonomy): Bacteria > Bacillota > Negativicutes > UBA1444 > UBA1444 > UBA1444. The sequence goes on from CAZSRN010000106.1 coordinate 3,310, forward strand.
TGCATTGTAGTTTTCTCCATTCTTGCATTAAATCGCTTCGGGCTCCGTCGACTCAAAAAGATTGATGATTTTTTGAAACGGGCGGATATTGTGGACGGGGTGCCGAAACAAATGGAGATTGACGGCAATGACGAGCTGACGCAGGTAATGGTCAGCATGAATCAGATGCTGGAACGAATTGCAAAATCCAGACGCGAAATTGAGACCCTGAATGTCGCGCTTCAGGATGAATTGGCCGAACGAAAACGAACGCAGAAAATTCTGCTGTATGCCGGACAACATGATGCGCTGACGGGATTATATAACCGGACTTATCTGGATGAGTTTTTGCAGGATATTGTAAACCAGGGAGCCAGCGGTGTTGGCGTAATATGCTGTGATCTGGACGGACTTAAGTTGATCAACGACACACTGGGGCATGCAGTGGGGGATCGGTTGCTTCAGCGGACGGCTGAAATTCTGCGGGAGGCTGTGACGCCCGGGACATTGGTGGCGCGTACCGGCGGCGATGAATTTCTTGTCGTGCTGTTTGATATGGCTGAAACGGATATGGAGCCGATCGTCCAAAAAATTCGAGGGGCTTGCACGCAGATGGATTGGATGGAGTTGCCGCTGCAAATTTCCATGGGCTGGCGCTATCGGGATCATTGCCGGCCCGCAACCGACGACCTGGAGTCCATGCAGAAGGAAGCCGATGATGAGATGTACCGGCAAAAACTCTCCAGTAATCAAAGCGCCCGCAGCGGTGTTGTGCAAACGATCATGAAAATGTTGGAAATCCGGGATTTTGAAACCGAAGAACATTCCCAGCGGTTGGCGCAAATGGCTGTGGAGCTTGCCGGCCGGATCGGTTTGGCGGAGCATCGGAAGACGGATCTTCGGTTGTTGGCGCAGTTTCATGATATCGGCAAAATCGGCATTCCCGATCAAATCTTGTTAAAACCGGGGGCGCTCACGCCGGAAGAACGGAAGGAAATAGAACGTCATTCTGAAATCGGGCATCGCATTGCTACCGTGATTGCAGAACTGCAACCCGTTGCGGAATATATTCTGAAGCATCATGAACGATGGGATGGAAAGGGTTATCCGTTGGGCCTGAAGGGAGAAATCATTCCGCTTGAAGACCGCATTCTGGCGATTGTTGACTCGTATGACGCCATGAGCAGCGACAGACCTTATCGAAAAGCGATGTCATACGAACAGGTGGCGGCGGAACTTCGCGCATGTCGGGGCACCCAGTTTGATCCGGCCTTGCTGGATGAGTTTTTGGCGATGCTGGAGGCAGACGTTGCCGCAAATCCGGGCGAGGCGTCAACGTGACGGAAAACAGGGACAATAGGCTACAGGCCTGCTTTCGTTGACTTTGACACAGTCGTGCACTATAATTAATTCCATCAGCGGAACCTTACCCATGGCCCCGCCATTAGCGGGGCTTTTTAGTTTGAGGAGGATGTCAATGAACGAGAAGTACGTTCCGGGAGAAATTGAATCCAAGTGGCAAAAAACATGGGCGGATTCAGGTGCGTTTCACGCAGAGGTGGATCGGACGAAGCCTGAATACTATGTGCTCGAAATGTTTCCTTATCCTTCGGGCGCACTGCACATGGGCCACGTACGTAACTACTCGATCGGCGACGTAGTCGCGCGCTTTCAGAAGATGCGGGGATACAATGTCCTGCATCCCATGGGTTGGGACGCATTTGGCATGCCGGCGGAAACCGCCGCAATCAAAAACAAGGTTCATCCTGCCGACTGGACATGGAGCAATATTCGCAACACGCGCCGCCAGCAGCAAGAACTGGGGCTGTCTTACGACTGGGACCGGGAAGTGGCGACTTGCCATCCGGAATACTATCGTTGGACGCAATGGCTGTTCCTGCTGTTCTTTGAACGGGGATTGGCCTATAAGAAAAAAGCGGCCGTCAACTGGTGCGAGGAATGTAACACCGTTTTGGCGAACGAACAAGTCATCGACGGCAATTGTTGGCGTTGCAACTCGGTCGTGGTCAAGAAAGAACTGGAACAGTGGTTTTTGAAAATTACCGACTATGCCGATCGGTTGCTCAAAGACCTGGACTTGCTGGGCGGTTGGCCCGAACGGGTCCGCACCATGCAGGAAAATTGGATCGGCCGTAGTGAAGGCGCTGAATTCAGCTTTGATGTTCCGGAATTGGGAGAGAAAATTCCGGTCTATACCACGCGGCAGGATACGGCATTCGGCGTGACCTATGTTGTGCTGGCGCCGGAGCATCCCCTGGTGGCGAAACTTATCGCCGGAAAAGCGGAAGAAGCGGGTGTGCGCGCTTTTGTCGACAAGGTGCGCAAGCTCAGCGAAATCAACCGGACGGCGACCGATGTCGAAAAAGAGGGAATGTTCACCGGAGCGTATGCGGTCAATCCCTTTACCGGCGAAAAAGTGCCGATCTGGGTGGCCAATTATGTTTTATATGAATACGGCACCGGCGCAGTGATGGGCGTTCCGGCCCATGATGAGCGCGACTGGGTTTTTGCGACGAAATATGGCCTGGCGAAGCGATTGGTAGTGCAAACTCCGGCTGCGCCGATGGTGATCGATACGATGGAGGGCGCATATGACGGCGAAGGGGTGTTGGTCAATTCCGGCCGTTTCGATGGGTTGGACAACGAGCTTGCCAAATCGAAAATGGCGGATTGGCTGGAAGAACAAAAAATCGGCCGCCGCCGTGTGACGTACCGTTTACGGGATTGGCTGATTTCCCGGCAACGTTACTGGGGTGCACCGATTCCTATTGTTTATTGTGAGGATTGCGGCGCAGTCGCAGTGCCCAAAGAAGAATTACCGGTTCGTTTGCCGGAAAATGTCCGTTTTGATGCGGGCGCGGTGTCCCCGTTGGCGACGGTCGATGATTTTGTAAATTGCAAATGTCCCAAATGCGGCAAACCCGCCCGGCGGGAAACCGATACCATGGATACTTTCATCTGCTCTTCCTGGTACTACTACCGTTACAGCGATCCCCGCAACACCAAGGCGCCCTGGGACACCAACACCTGCAACTATTGGCTGCCGGTGGATCAGTATATCGGCGGCATAGAGCATGCCATTTTGCATTTGCTGTATTCACGGTTTTTTACGAAAGTGCTGAAAGATGCCGGTCTCATTGATGCCGACGAGCCGTTCAAAAAATTGTTGACGCAGGGCATGGTCATCAAGGACGGTTCGAAGATGTCCAAATCCAAGGGGAATATTGTATCACCGGAAGAAATCGTAAAAAAATACGGCGCAGATACCGCCCGGCTCTTTATTCTCTTTGCGTCTCCGCCTGAACGCGACCTTGAGTGGAGCGATCAGGGAGTAGAAGGCGCAGCGCGATTTTTAAACCGTTTGTGGCGGATTGTCCATCATTTTGAAGCGGTTGTCCAGAGTGCGCCGAAAACTTATGAAGTGGCGGAAATGGACGCGGACGCGAAGGAGTTGCGCCGTGCACTGCATGCCACGATCCGTAAGGTAACGGACGACATTTCCGGTCGTTTCAACTTTAACACGGCCATCAGTTCGATTATGGAACTGGTCAATGCGATGCATGTATATCGGGATACGGCAAAAACGATTCATTCCGGATTGATCCATGAAACGGTGGAAGCGCTGCTGCGTTTACTGGCGCCATTTGCGCCACATATTACGGAAGAACTATGGAGTTTGACCGGACATGCGGACAGCGTGCATCTGCAAGCTTGGCCCAAATGGGAGGAAGAAGCGCTGAAAACGGATACGGTGGAGATCGTGGTCCAGATCAACGGCAAAGTGCGGGAAAAATTGACGGTTCCATCGGAAATATCGGGACCGGAGTTGGAAAAACTGGCTTTGTCCCAGGAAAAAATCCAGCGGCTGATCGAAGGCAAGACTGTGGTCAAAGTCATCGCAGTTCCCCAAAAACTGGTGAACCTCGTGATCAAATAGCTGAAAAAGCACTTGAAAAAACAGTATCTCTTCATGCAATATGAGAGCCCTGCGCCGGTCTGTAAGCACAGACCGGCTTTTTATATATAGAAAACCCCACGTTAGACGTGGGGTTCCAAAAAGCTTACAGC
>CAZSRN010000107.1:0-7361 GCA_964609115.1 uncultured Veillonellaceae bacterium
TCTTTTTTTTGTTGCGAAATTATTTGACTGGCAGAGGAAAACAAGGGTGAAACAGCGAAGGATAAAAGATCAAACTATCGAAATTTTTGGAGTGGAGGCGGACCATGAAAAAAATAATTAGTTCATGTGTAGTGCTGATATTATGGTTGTCTGCCTGTTTGTACTCAGTTGCGATGGCGGCGGAATCCAAGGAAGCATTAACCGAGCAGTGTCGAAAACATACGGAGAAGTATGAGTACCCGGAAGCGATCGATTTTTGCAATAAAGCCATAAGTGTGGACGCAAAATACGCCGATGCTTATTTTTGGCGCGGAGTGGCATTTGTTGCAACCCGTCAGTACGACAAAGCCATCGCGGATTTTACGCAGGTAATTTCAATGAATCCTAACGACGTTCAGGCGCTGAGTAACCGAGGGCTGGTTTACCGGCGATTAAAAAAGTATGATCTGGCATTGAAGGATCTAAACCAGGCGATTGAAGTGGATCCGACCTATTCGGCCGGTTGGTTGAGCAGAGGAACAGTGTTTGCCCAGATGGATCAGTGGGAGGACGCGATACTTGACTACAGCAAAGGAATTGAACTGGAAGCCAAAAACTATACGGCCTACCATAATCGGGGAATTGCCTATGAACAGGCAGGAAAAAAGGCGGAGGCGCTAACCGATTTTCGCACATTTTTACAGATGGCTCCGGCTCAGGATCACTTGAGGGCATCTGTGGAACAGCGAATCAAAATGCTGGAGGAAAAACCATGACTCAGACATACTACACTCAAGGGACTTGTTCCACGGAAATTCGCTTTGAGGTGACCGACGGGTTGCTGCAAAAAGTGGAGTTTTCGGACGGATGCCAGGGAAACTTAACGGCAATCAGCCGCTTGGCCGCCGGGTTGCCGGTGAAAGATGTGATCAAGAAACTCAAGGGAATTCCTTGCGAAGGGAGAAGTACTTCTTGCCCGGATCAACTTGCGCAGGCATTGGAGGATTGGATTGCCTCAACGTAGTATAATAAAGGTGAGCAGAAGAGCTTTTGACGACAAAAAGGTAAAGTAGGAGGGAAAAACATGTTCAACAAAATATTGGTTCCTATTGACGGTTCTGAAATGGCCTGGCACGCATTGGATCATGCGAAGGCTTTGGGTGAAAAATTCAGCAGTGCAATTACGGTCATACATGTTGTTCAACCCTATAATACAATTCCCAGTATTGACGGGTCGCCTCTTTTTATTCCCCGCGATGTCGATGATATTCAACAAACCGGACAGACCCTGTTAAAGCAGGCTGAAGAAAAAATGGCCGGATATTCGTATTCTCTCGAAACGAAGATTGAGTTTGGCTATCCCGCGGAGCGAATTCTACATGTTCTTAAAGAAGGGCAATACAATCTTATTGTTATGGGAAACCGCGGGTTAAGCGGAATTGCTGAATTCTTTCTGGGAGGCGTGGTTTCTCGTGTTACACAGCATTCGACAGTGCCGGTGTTGATTGTAAAATGATGGGAGGCGATTGACGGGTGTTTGTAAAAAAACATCTGGTTGGATTATTCGCTTGCTTGCTTTTATGGTATTGCCCGGTTGCATTTGCGGCGGGTGAACAATATGGGATCGGCGATACCGGCCCGGCTGTGGAGCAGATTCAGTCGGGGTTGAAAGACTCAGGTTTTTTCGGCGGAAAGGTTGACGGTGTATTTTCCACCATGACCCGGCAAGCGGTGATTTCGTTTCAGAAAGCCGCGGGATTAAAGGCAGACGGGTTTGTGGAAGAAAAAACATTTAAAGCTCTTACCGGGAAAGCAATTCCACCTAAGCCAGCCAACATTGCAAAAGCTGCCCCAAATAGAAATGCCAACCGGATATTGGATACGGCGTTGTCTTACAGAGGCGTAAAATATCGGTTTGGTGGAGCGACGCCGAGCGGATTTGATTGCTCCGGCTTTGTAATGTATGTATTCAACAAACATGGTGTTAAGTTGCCGCGCACTGCCGATATGCAGTTCAAAGTCGGCAAGCCGATAAAAACTAAAACAGAGTTGAAACCGGGGGATTTGGTTTTTTTTGAAACGTATGAAAAAGGTGCGTCTCATGTAGGAATCTATAAGGGAAAGGGTGAATTTATTCACGCCTCATCGAGTAAGGGCATTACCGTGAGCGGATTGGCGGATACGTATTTTGCAAAGAAATATGTGGGAGCCCGGCGTATTTTATAAAAGAGCGGACAGGCGGCAGAAGATCTGCCGCTTTTTTTATGCGATAACGCAGGAGAAAAAGAAGAGTGAAGAGAATAATAACTTTACAATTTTAATAAGGAGGGATTTCTTTGATTTGGGTCGGCGCGATTATTGTATTGTTGACATTTGCTGCGATTATCAAAAAGTTTGAAACGCGATTGGTGCTTTTTTTGTCAGGGGTTGTTATGGCCGCTTTATCGGGAAAGCCCATGGACGCTGTAACTGCTTTTAGCGCCGCCATGGTTAATACAGGACTCGTTCCGGTCATTTGCACTGTTATGGGTTTTGCATTCGTTATGAAACTTACCAAGTGTGATGCACACCTGGTTCATCTATTGGCTGGAATACTGGGAAGATTTCGGGTAATTCTAATTCCGGGAACCGTGGTTGTCACTTTTCTCATCAACATTGCACTGCCCAGCGCGGCAGGTTGCGGCGCTGCAGTTGGCGCCATCATGATTCCGACATTGATTGGGGCCGGCGTCAATCCGATCATGGCGGCATGCGCCGTTTTGGCCGGCACCTGGGGAAGTGTCTTTAATCCGGGGTCCGCTCATGTTCCTTTCATTGCAAAATTGGGAAATACCGATGTTATGACGGTCATTGCAGGACATACACAGGCTGCGGTCATTGTAGTGGTTATTGTAGCCGTATTGCTGACGATTATTGCGAGGTTCTTGAAAGAAGACGGTTCGGGGGAAACAAGCGCCGGGGCGGGAATAAAACGCGACGAGAATTTTCAGGTCAGCTTTTTAAAAGCGGTTGTACCGGTTATCCCCTTATTGCTGCTTGTTTTGGGCAGTAAACAAATAAAGTTGATTCCGGAAATATCGGTTCCGGCTGCAATGCTCATTGGCGCCGCACTCGGATTTGCTGTAACCTTGATGAAGGTCGATGAAATATCCAAACAGTTTTTTGACGGCATGGGCAGCGCATATGGAAATGTTATCGGCATTATTATCGCAGCGGCTGTTTTCACAAAGGGAATGGAATTGATCGGGCTTACCGGAGCGTTGATTACCGTCATGAAGAGCTCGGAAGCCATTGCCCGGATTGCTGCGACATTTGGGCCCTTTGTTATTGCTGTGCTCGGCGGCTCCGGCGATGCAGCGACATTGGCCTTTAACGGAGCGATTACGCCCCATGCGGCGCAATTCGGCTTTGGCATTTTGCCTATGGGTTCACAGGCGTTTATTGCCGGCGCCTTGGGTCGATCTATGTCTCCTGTGGCTGGTGTAGCGATTGTTTGCGCTGGTCTGGCGCAGGTCAATCCGATGGATATGGCGAAAAGAAATGCCCTTCCCATGATTGTTGCAGCAATTGTATCGATGATTATATTGTTGTAATATAGTTGTATTGTTGTAAAAAGGAGATGGATACGATGGATGAAAAAATCATCAAAGCGGCAGAGGCGCTTAAAGAAAAAACGATTGCCCGCCGCAGGGATTTGCACAAGCATGCGGAGACGGCCTGGACCGAATTTCGGACAGCGGCTTTCGTAGCAAAAACTTTGACTGAGCTGGGCTATGCAGTGGGCATCGGTGATGAAACTCATGATGAGTCGGCGATGATGGGCGTGCCCTCTAAAGCTGAGCTGGAAAAACATATGCAACGAGCGATTGAACAAGGGGCGGACAAAGCTTGGGTCGAAAAAATGGCAGGCGGCAAAACCGGCATTGTGGGTGTCATGAAATTCGCCAAGCCGGGGCCCGTTGTCGCACTGCGCTTTGATATGGACGCCAACGATTTGACGGAAGCTGCGGAAGACAAGCACCGTCCTTTTAAAGAAGGCTTTTCCAGCATCAATAAAGGCGCAATGCATGCCTGCGGTCATGACGGTCATACCTCGGTCGGATTGGCAGTGGCGGAAGTGTTGTCGGGGATGAAAGACCAATTGGCTGGAACGATAAAGCTGATTTTCCAACCGGCGGAAGAAGGGGTCCGTGGCGCCAAGGCGATGATGGCCAAGGGGGTCGTGGATGATGTACAGTATATTATTGGGATGCATTTGGGTATCAATTTGCGGAAGACGGGGCAAGTTGCTTGTCGCACGGAAGGTTTTTTGGCAACGACAAAACTCGACGCAACCTTTACTGGTGTGCCTGCGCATGCCGGCGCCGCGCCTGAAACCGGAAAAAATGCAATTCTGGCCGCATGCACGGCAACTCTGAATCTGCATGCTATTTCCCGCCATAGTCAGGGCGCTTCCCTGGTTAATGTCGGAGTGATGCAGGGCGGCAGTGGACGTAATGTGGTCCCCGCGAATGCTGTTTTAAAGCTGGAAACTCGGGGCGCTACCAGTGAGATCAACGACTATGTATATGACTCGGCAGTACGGATTATCGAAGCGGCGGCAGCGATGCAGGGCTGTAAGGTTTCCATGGAATTGATGGGCGGCGCAGCCGGTTGCGGAAACGATCCGGAACTGGTGGCGCGTATCCGGAAAGTGGCGGAACGGCAAAAATTGTTCCCGGAGATTTTGGATGCGGGAAATATAGGCGGCAGTGAAGACTGCACATATTTTATGGAACGGGTGCAGAAAAATGGTGGGCAGGCAGCTTATGTAATGGTGGGAACGGAATTGGCAGCCGGCCATCATGACTGTTTTTTTGATTTTAACGAAGCGGCATTGGCGCCGGCAATTGCCATGCTGAGCGGCGCTGCAGCCGATTTGCTTACGCAGGGATAATCTGCTTCGGATACTTGACAAGCGATCTGACGATTGATAAAGTATATACAAATGATATGACCTTTAAACTGGTCCCGTGAGGCCGGTAAGGGGATGACAAATTGCTGGATTCAGCAGCCTTCTTCTGTGCTTCACACAGAGGAAGGCTGTTTCTTTTTGCGAGTGTCGGATTTTGTAGAGAGAAAAGGAGGCGCGGAAATGGGAAAAAGTCCTGTATCGTTGAAGAACAAAGATATTCTCCAACTTCAGGGAATGTCGGAAACCCACTTGAGGCTGATCTTGGATACGGCCCGGGAAATGAAGACCATTATTGATCGTGATATTAAAAAGGTGCCGACATTGCGAGGCAAGTCCATCATCAATTTATTTTATGAGCCCAGTACCCGAACCCGGACATCTTTCGAGTTGGCAGGGAAATATTTGGGCGCCGATGTGATCAATATTACGACATCTACGTCGAGTGTGGTGAAGGGCGAGAGCCTTCGCGACACATTGCTTACTGTTGAGGCCATGGGTGTCGATGCGGTGGTCATGCGTCATGAAGTTGAAGGTTCAGCGCATTTTGCTTCTCAAATTTTGAAGCCGGTTGTCATTAATGCCGGAGATGGAGCGCATGCGCATCCTACGCAGGGATTGCTCGACATGTTTACGGTTTTGCAATACAAGCAACGGATCGAAGGATTGAAAGTTGTGATTGTCGGTGATATTTTGCATAGCCGGGTGGCGCGATCCGATATCTGGGGCATGAAAACTCTCGGAGCAGATTTGCATGTGGCCGGACCGGCTCCTCTGTTGGCCCGCGAGATGGAAGGCATGGGAATTACAGTGCACACTTCGGTTGAAGAAGCCATTCAGGATGCTGACGTGATTAACGTTCTGCGCATTCAAAAAGAACGGCAGGGTAAAGGACTCTTTCCGTCGGGGCGTGAATATGCACGCCTGTTCGGCATTAATGCCAAACGCCTAAGTTTGGCGAAACCCGATGCGCTTTTGTTGCATCCGGGTCCCATGAACCGTGGACTGGAAATTTCACCGGAGGTGGCTTACGGAGAACACTCGGCGATTCAGGAGCAGGTCAAAAATGGTCTGGCCATTCGAATGGCTATTCTTTATCTGGTTTTGATGGGAGGCGAAAACATTGAAGTTACTGCTTAAAAACGGACGCGTGATCAACCCGTCTACGGGATTGGATGCAACTTCCGATGTTTTGATCGAAAATGGACGGATCGTTGACATCGGAACGGAGTTGGCGGCGGCAGAGGCGGAAACTGTGGATTGCGCAGGTAAAGTCGTTGCGCCGGGGCTTATCGATATGCATGTGCATTTGCGAGATCCGGGATTGGAAGCGAAGGAAGATGTTGCTTCCGGCACGCAGGCGGCAGCAGCCGGAGGATTTACGATGGTGGCCTGCATGGCCAATACCCGTCCGGCGGTGGACAGCTCCATTCTGGTGGAAGGACTTCAAGCAAGGGCGCAGCGTGAAGGTGTCGTGCGCGTGGGTGTGATCGGCGCCATGTCCAAAGGACTGGAAGGCAAAGAACTGGCTGAAATCGGGGATATGAAACTGGCAGGGGCTGTAGCCGTTTCGGATGACGGACATCATGTGACCCGAGCCAACCTCTTTAAGGCAGGGCTGGAATATGCCGCGATGTTCGACTGTCTGGTGATTTCCCATGCGGAAGATGAAGCGCTTGTTGAGGGCGGACATATGCATGAAGGAGCTGTATCGGCGATTCTGGGGATACCGGGACGTCCTTCGGTTGCCGAAGATATTGCAATTTCGCGGGATGTTATGCTGGCCGAGTATACTGGAGCTCCGCTGCACATCGCGCATGTCAGCACTAAGGGCGCCGTGGAAATTATACGCGCGGCAAAGCAACGCGGAGTAAAAGTTACCGCCGAAGCGACGCCGCATCATCTGACTTTGACGGATGAAGCTGTTTACGGTTATAATACCGCGACCAAAGTCAATCCTCCGCTTCGTTCGGGAGATCATGTCGAAGCTCTTCGTGCAGGGTTGAAGGATGGTACGATTGACGTCATTGCCAGCGATCATGCTCCCCACGCTTTCGAAGAAAAAGATGTCGAGTACCGGTATGCGCCGAGCGGATTTGCCGGACTGGAAACTTCGCTGGGAGTCATTTTGACGGAACTTTACCATACCGGAGAGTTTTCTTTGCCGGAGATTATCAGCCGCATGTCTACCCGACCGGCCCAAGTGCTGGGGGTGGGCGGAGGCAAGCTGGAAATTGGAGCGACGGCTGATATCACAGTATTTGACCCTGACCAGGAATGGACAGTTGAATGCGACAAATTTTATACGCGGGGCAAGGCCAGTCCCTTTGCGGGGCGGACGTTAAAAGGAAAAGCGATGCTGACAGTGGTTGAAGGCAAGATTGTAATGCGGGATGGACAGGTGAGGGTATGAGCGAATTTGTAGCTGGAA
>CAZSRN010000108.1:0-2743 GCA_964609115.1 uncultured Veillonellaceae bacterium
GGGCGGCATGGAAGTCGTGCTGCAGGACATTGAACAACGGTTCGTAGACAAAGGCCTGGCCGGAATCGAAAAGAATCTGGCCAAACTGGTCGAAAAAGGCAAACTGACTCCGGCGGATAAAGACATCATTTCCAAACGGCTGTGCGGCGTGGTCGAACTCGACGCGGCTGCCTGCAACGTCGATCTGGCGATTGAAGTCGTCGTCGAAAACATGAACGTCAAAAAAACCATCTTCCAGAAACTCGACGCCTTGTGCCCGGCCCATACGCTGCTGGTCTCCAACACCTCGTCGTTGCCGGTGACCGCTATCGCCGCCACCACGAAACGTCCGACCCAGGTTTGCGGCATGCATTTCTTCAATCCGGCGCCGGTGATGGCGCTGGTGGAAGTGGTCAAGGGACTGGCCACCAGTGAAGAAACCTTGCAGACCGTGTATGATCTGGCCAAACAACTGGGCAAAACTCCGGTCAAATTGAAAGACTTCCCCGGCTTCGTCGGCAACCGGATCATGATTCCGATGATGAACGAAGCGATGCAGACCTTGTTTGAAGGAGTGGCTACGGCGGAAGAAATCGACATTGTGGCCAAGAGCGGATTTGGTCATCCGATGGGACCGTTGGCGCTGTCGGACATGATCGGGCTGGACACGATGCTGTACATCATGGAAGTATTGTATGAAGGCTTCGGCGATCCGAAGTATCGTCCGTGTCCGTTGCTGCGAAAATACGTGGAGGCAGGCTGGCTGGGTCGCAAGACCGGTCGGGGCTTCTACGATTATTCCAAATAAATAAAAGGTGAAAGGGTGCATACGGGGAATGAAAAATTATAAGAATTTGCTATTTGAAAATCAAGACGGAATCGGCATTTTGACGATGAATCGTCCGGCGGCCATGAATGCACTGAATCAGGAAACGGTCCATGAGTTGGCGGATCTTTTTGGTGAGGTTGCCAAGGATGCGTCCGTAAAGGTACTGATCATTACCGGCGCTGAGAAAGCTTTTGTTGCGGGTGCGGACATCAAAGAAATGCTGCCCATGTCGGCGGCGCAGGGACAAGCTTGGTGCCAGAGTGCTCAGGCAGTGTTCAACATGCTTGAAACTCTTCCGCAGCCGGTGATTGCAGCCATCAACGGATTTGCCCTGGGGGGCGGCTGCGAACTGGCTATGGCCTGTGATATTCGAATTGCTTCAGAAAAGGCAAAATTTGGTCAACCGGAAGTCAGCCTCGGGATTATTCCCGGCTTTGCCGGAACTCAGCGCTTGCCGCGTTTGGTGGGCAAGGGAATTGCCAAGGAATTAATCTACACCGGTGACATGATTGACGCGCAGGAAGCTTTCCGTATCGGGCTGGTCAACAAAGTGACGACTCCCGAAGAATTGTTGCCGACAGCAAAAGCCATGGCGCAAAAAATTATGACACGGGGGCTGTACGCAGTTCAGATGGCGAAGGTTTCGATTCACAACGGACTCAACACGGATCTGGCAACGGGTTCGGCGTTTGAAGCTTCGCTGTTCGGCGTGACTTGCGCAACAGAAGATAAAAAAGAAGGAATGACTGCGTTCGTAGAAAAACGGAAGCCGGTATTCCCCGGGAAATAATCCTCACAAATTGAAAGCCTCTGTATGCCGATCATACAGGGGCTTTTTGCACAAGGGAGGGAAAGGTAGTGGAAAAATTCGCCCCGCTCAAAAAAGAAGGCAGTGTATTAGTCGTAGTAGATGTTCAAGAAAAATTGCTGCCGGCGATCAATGATTTTGTAGGGGTTCTCGATCGCTCGGTAAAAATGGTGAAAGCGGCGCAAACTCTTGAGGTTCCCATTTTATTCACACAACAGTACACCAAGGGTCTGGGTGGTACACATTCGGGATTAAGCGGCCTTTTTGCCGAATTTGAGTATTTTGAAAAAACGAGTTTCAATTGCTTCGGAGCTCCGGGATTTGCCGACCAGCTGGAGAAAGTGAAAGCGCAGACGTTGGTCATCATTGGGATTGAAGCGCATATCTGCGTGTGCCAAACTTCGCTGGAAGCGTTGCAAAGGGGATTCAATGTTCATGTGGTGGCGGATGCGGTAGGATCAAGGACAACGGCGAACAAAGCCATCGGCCTGGAACGGATCCGCCAGGCGGGAGGCGTCGTTACCGGGACTGAACTGACGATTTACGAATGGATTGAAAGGTCCGATTCCGATGCATTCCGCAAGATGCTGCCTCTGCTGAAATAGTGAAGAAACGGCTGGATGGAGAACTGTTTTCCCATGGAGGTATCGAATGCGAATTTTTGTCCTGGCGCTTGTCCTGTTCTGTTCGCTCCTGCCGGTCAGTGATGCGGCGGAATGGTTTGCTTTGCAGACCGGAACCCGTTGGGAGACATCCGGGTGCGTCGTGGATTCGGGGCAACCCGGCCCAACGGCGCTGATTCTCGGCGGCGCACATGGCAACGAGCCGGCCGGGGCGTTGGCCGCGGAAAAGGTTTGCAACTTCGCTCCGGTTGCGGGGAAAATCCTTGTAGTTCCCCGAATCAATCCTCTCGGCTTAAAAGGGAATGTGCGCTATTTGCCGGAGTTTGGCGACATGAATCGCGTGTACCCGCCCCGGGAGGTGCATTCGCCGTCTGAAAAACTGGGCATGGAAATGATCGCCTTGATGAAACGCGAAAACATCAAGCTGCTGGTCGATTTGCACGAAGCCAGAAATTCTCACCGCGTAGACAAAACTTCGCTGGGGCAGTTGCTGCTGTTTGCCGA
>CAZSRN010000108.1:2843-5346 GCA_964609115.1 uncultured Veillonellaceae bacterium
GAAATTCTCACCGCGTAGACAAAACTTCGCTGGGGCAGTTGCTGCTGTTTGCCGATAATCCGGCGAGCGCTGCGGTGGCTGCCGGTACGGTTGCCGCCGTGAACCGTGGAATCAGCGATGAAATCCGAAAGTTTGAGGTGGGCGGGCACCCGATCTTTACCAGCGCTGCCTGGTATGCCGGCCAATATTTGGGGATTGCCGCAGTTACAGTGGAAACCAGCGCCCAACAGCCTTTGCAGGACCGGGTGGAGCAGCATCTTTCCATTGTGAATGAACTGCTCAGGGCAGGCGGCTGGCTAGATCGGCCTGAAAAAGAACTTTGAGTCGCGACAGGAGTTTTGGCGCGGAGGTCAAATAATATCTATAAGAATTCGTAGCGTGCAAAAGCGGGTGCTTTTTCATGGAAAAATGGAGGATCAGTATGAGAAAATGGTGCAGTGCTTTGTGCGCAGCCATACTGCTGCTTGGCTGCGGACTGGCGTCTGCTCAGCCGGAACCGGTTCGTCAGGTCGAGATGGTCAAAAAGCCGGGAGTCGATTTTCATCAGCTGAAATCGGTGGGCAATGAAGTTTCGGTCAGTATCCAACCAACATCCGACTGGGCAATCGACAAGAGTGATCCTTTCCTGCGGCAGCGGATTCAGGAGCTGACGCTGAAGGCGGCAAAAAAACAAGGCTGGATTCCTGTCGACAATGTGGATGCGGATGTGAAGCTGTCGGTAAAAATTTTGGAATGGGGCCGCTTGCGCAACAGCGGCGATCAGAACTTGATGGAATTTGTCACGTTGGAATTCAAAGCGTATTCGGCCCGCGCCGAAGGGCTTGTTTTGCGGGGAACCGGCAAATACAGCCGTGTAGACCCGACAGAGTCTGGCTTGGAAAAGGTGAACGAGGCCTACAGTTCCATTCTGGAAGAATTTTTGTCAGCGCTTCATGGGAACTAAAACCCAATAAAGCGGGATGTAACAGGGAGGATTATCATGGAAAAACGCAGACTTGGCAGAACGGGAATGGAGGTTTCCTGCATCGGTTTTGGGGCGCTTCCCATGCAACGGTGCACGATGGAGGAGGCAGGCGACGTCCTGCATGCAGCATTGGACCGCGGCATCAATTTTGTCGATACGGCCCGGGCCTATAGCGATAGTGAGGAAAAAATCGGACGGCATATTTCTTCACGACGCAGTGAGTATTATCTGGCGACGAAAAGCCTGAAACGAAACAAAAGCGGCATGGCTGAAGACATCAACACCAGTTTGCGCCTAATGAAAACGGATTATATTGACCTGTATCAGATTCACAACATCAAAAAAAGAGAAGAATATGAGCTGGCGATGGGTCCCGGCGGCGCACTGGAAGCATTAAAAGAAGCGCAGCAAGCCGGAAAAATTCGTTTCATCGGCATTACCGGACACGATTACGACATGCTTGTCGAAGGCATTAAAACAAACGAATTTGCGACGGTGCAGGCGCCGTTCAACGCGGTCGAGCCGAAACCTCTAGAAAAATTGTTTCCGCTTGCCAAAGAAATGGACATCGGGCGGATCGTCATGAAGCCGCTGGGTGGCGGTCAGATCGAAAACCGGGTGCTGGCGCTGCGCTATATTCTGGCGCAAGATATTACCGTCGCGATTCCCGGCATGGACCATCCGGATCATGTGAAGGAAAACCTGTCGGCTGCCGAACCGTTTATTCCCTTGACCGCTGCGGAAAAAGCCGTGCTGGACGCGGAAGTGGCTGAGCTCGGCAAGAATTTCTGCCGTCGTTGCGGCTACTGTATGCCGTGCGCGCAGGGTATCGACATCCCGGCGACATTCATCACCTATCTGCAATATTCCCGCTATGGAATGACCTTGGCCGGGGCTGCGAAATACGAGGCTTTGCCTGCGAAGGCGTCGGCCTGCATCCAGTGCGGCATCTGCGAAACCCGGTGCCCCTATGATCTTCCTATTCGCGAACGACTGAAACAGATCGCCCAGGATATGGGCTAAAGGAGGGAAGACAATGGCAGACCAGATTTTTGACGTTGCCATTATCGGCGCGGGGCCGGCGGGACTTTCCGCAGCTCTCACGGCGCGGGTTCGCAACAAAAGCGTGGCGTTGTTCGAGCATATGGATTTCAGTCCGAAACTGCAGAAGGCCCACGCGATCAACAACTATCCCGGGCTGCCGGCGATGCCAGGCAAGGAAATGATGAAGCAGTTTTCCGAGCACTGCCTGTCCATGGGACCCACGTTGATCAAGGAAAAAGTGACGAATATATTCTCCGGCGACACCTTCACGCTGCTGACGCCAAGCAATACCTACGAGGCCAAGGCGGTCGTGCTCGCCATCGGCGTGAGCAACGCGGCGATGATCCCCGGCGAAAAAGAGCTGGTCGGCAAGGGCGTCAGTTATTGCGCGACCTGCGACGGCATGCTGTACCGGGATAAGCCGGTGGCAGTCATCGCCTTTACGGAGGAAGGCGAGCATGAAGCAAACTTCCTCGGCGAAATCTGTCCGATCGT
>CAZSRN010000108.1:5381-7344 GCA_964609115.1 uncultured Veillonellaceae bacterium
CTGAAGGCCCGACCCCAGGCTGTGCTGGGCGCCGACGAAGTGACGGGACTCGCGACAGATACAGGCGAACTGAAGGTGGAAGGCATCTTCATCCTGCGCCAGTCCGATCCGGCGGAAACCTTGCTGCCGGACCTGGAGATGGACGGACCGTTCGTGAAAGTGAACCGGGACCAAGCGACCAATGTTCCCGGACTCTACGCAGCTGGCGACTGCACCGGCAAACCGTGGCAGATCGCGCGGGCTACCGGCGAAGGACTGACGGCGGTGCTCAGCGCCATCGGGTATATCGACAGCAAGAAATAAACAGTGGGCATAAGAAAGCCGGAGCAGCGCTGCTCCGGCTTTCTTGTGTCCACTGGCCAATATAGGGGAAGGTGGATCCCCCCCCCGAACGGATTCTTAACTTTGTGGATTGACTAGCTTGCGCAACTGAATCGCCGCCGACAGCGCCATTCTGGTTTCATGATTATCCAGGGAGAGGTTCAGCAGTTGCTCAATTCGGCGTTTGCGTAATTGAATGGTTTTGTGGTGAAGAAACGTTTCTGCTGAAATTTCTTTTAAGCTCAAACCCGAGAGAAGTTTTTCCAGGGTGTTGACCAAGTCTGTGCCATGGATACGATCATACTCTGCGAGGGGCCCCAACGTTCGATGAATGTACTGCGCGGACTCCTGGGTTGCCGCGAAAGGCGCCAGGGCTTGAAAAACACCGCAATCGTCATAGTGACACACTTGCTGCTGAGAATAGATGCTGGCGCCGACTTTGGCGGCGATTCTGGCATGTTCCAGGCGGTTGGAGAATTCCGTCCATTCTGTAGAAAAATCGGCGATACCAAGATAGACGCTCGCTTCAGGCAAGAAGGAAAAGAGATATTTGACATATCCCTGCGCCGTTAAAATTTCGGTTTGCTTGCCTGCGGGAGCGGAACGCGTTTCTATAATTCCGATCCCGGTGTGCGGTAATTCCCAGGCAATGAGGTTGCTCTTGCGGTTGAGATAATCAATCAAAGCGTCAATGAGCTGCGGTTTCTCGGGTAAATCTGTTTCTTGAGCGCAGTATTCCACTTCGTTGTAGGTTGCAATCCCCAAATAATATAATGAAAAACTATTTGGAACCGAGAGTTTGTTTTGTGCGGCGAGATCCTGCACTTCGGAGGTGCTGGAGATTTTGGAAACGAGAAGACGGTTGAAAAATTTATTGCGCTGCTTTCGTTCGTAGGCTAGCTGCAGGAGGCCTTCGGTGATTTTGCGCTGACTGATATTGCGTGTCACACCTGAAAAACCAAGGTGATTTTCATTGGCATCGTAGGCATTTGTAATGGAAGTTTCAGTCCAGATCATTCTGCCGTCACAACCAAGTTGGTTGATTTCGACAGTCCTGGGAACGAAATCGCTGCCGGGGGCAGGCGATGCCATTGCTCCATCAGGGAAGGCGGCATGCATGAACGGCAACGGAAGATCGGCTAAAAGCCTCCCCTCCAGACTTGCCTGCGCATATCCCATCAACTTGGCGATAGAGGGACTGATATATTGTAAGCGCATATCAGTATCCAACAACCAGATTACATCTTCGGTATTCTCAGCCAACAGTTTGTATTTTTTTTCTTGATCAGCTGCTTCTTTCAGCTTTTGAATCATACTGTTGAAAGACAGCGAAAAGTCACCCATGAAATCAACCCGCTGTGAATAGTCGCCGGTCGCCACCATGCCGGCTTGCCAGGTTAAATGCCGCAAATTGGCCTGAAGAGCCTTTAATGAACCCGCGAAATATCCCCGCAAGCCCAGCGTCTGCTGCAAGTCTCCGGCAGCTAGTGTTTGGGAAAATTCGCGGAGTTTGATCAGGTCTTCCAGCACCGGCGCAAGAAGCGGATACAGAGAATACATGCCGGAGACATATCGCGGGCCGCTGATGAGCCATGTTGGCACGATCGTCATGTATAGATATGCCCATGAATATGCGGCGTCG
>CAZSRN010000109.1:0-3220 GCA_964609115.1 uncultured Veillonellaceae bacterium
CGCTGGGAACGGCATGAAACATAGAAAATCCTGGGATTAAACATGCCAAGCACAAAAGGGATACAATTTTTCTGGGAAGATACATCATGAAGCCTCCTTATATAATTTAACGGATATTTTCGGGAGCAACCTATTTGTCTTAAGCTGTCCGGCCTATCGAAAAAATAAAGTTTCGCCGGTGATATCGTCTGTTCGCCTCGGTTTTCGCTAAAATATGACAAATACGACTCCGCATACTGATATAGTAACACTCGTATCCTTCTATTTCCAGATTGAGAAAAATTTCTTTCCGCTATTTCAAATGCTATGTATATCTATAAAAAGCATTAGCTAAAGTGTTTAGGTGCTAGTTGCGCTAATTTACAGTGCTTTCGATGAGTTGACAAACAATTGACACAATTCTTGAAATGTGATGTCATATAGATAGAAATAACAGTGGGAGGAATTTGGATGAAGACAAACAAAAAAGCAAAACCACTGTCTGAAGCAACAATTGGTGATATTACACAAGCAAAATGCGGATTTTGTGGGTTGAACCTGAAATTTTCCGAAGTTGATTGTGAAAATAAGTTGGCTTGGATTTCCTGCCCAACATTTCTGGCGGAACGGGAATTTTCCAAAGACGAACATTCTTCCTATTCGGTGCCTTTGACAGATACGGGATATCAGGAGAATGATGAAAACAAACCTCATCGCATGACCAAAGTCCCTCATGAAACAGACCGGTTACACCATGATCGCCCCAATACAACTGCGCCGCCCAAGGCAAAAGAAGCCAATTTCAAATTTACCAGCGCTAGTGAAAAAAAGCGTCGCCCGTAACGCCGTGGTTTTAAAGAGGAAGAGAGACTATAGTTGTCACGCTGTCAATTTGTAAGCAATAAAAATCAAGGGGATCAGTCGATTATATTTATGTTTCCGCACTTCTTTCCCGATAATAACAATGAACGTATTTTACCAACGGAAGAACTGGGAGGGAAAGTGCATTATGTTTCCATTACCATTCATATTGGCAGCAGTAGCTGGTGGAGCTCTTGTAAAAAGTATGACGGATTATCCATCGGAGATCCGTAATTTGCGCAAGCAAATTCCCGCGGAAGAGCGGGATGACTTCATGAAGGATTATAAAAGTCTTCCCAATGACAGCAAGACACAGTTCAAACAATATCTGCGTGATGCTAATTTAGTGGAAGCTGGTAAAATAATGGGCAGAGACCTGTCTGGCTATACGGTCAATGCCAAGGACAAAGGGGCAAACAGTACCAAGACGGCGGAACAAAAAACGGTGGAAGAACCACTGATCGGTACAAGCCCAGGTTTTAACGAGCGAATAAAAAACATTCTCAACTCTTATCAACTGGAAAGTGACCCGCAGTTGGTTGCCGAAGCGGCAAAACAATATGACTCTATTTCTGGATTTAACCAAATGAACATTGTAGATAAGACGCGCAAACTTCTGGATGTTTCCCAATGAAAATGTGCTAAATCTAAAAGGAGCTTCGGTTCAATTTGAACCGAAGCTCCTTTTAGATTTAGTTCCAAATTAAGATAATGGGGAAAGACAGTCTCTGTTTTTAAAATCCGAGTTCTTCTCCCACAACAATGACCTGAAAGTCAATCATAGGCGGCTTTTTGTGAAGAATAGTGGTAATGTTGCAGATTCGGGTTGAACCTTGACAATCCATGCACATACCGGTAACGGTACAAGGGTTCGGACGGCCCAAACGCTTGTTATTGATGGGCGCTGCATACATCTCTATCCGCTCCATGGCGGCATCAAGATCAGAGACAATTTTGTTAACACCCACGACGACAATGACTTTTTGCGGACCAAAGCTCATAGCGGCAACACGATTGCCGGTACCATCGGTATTTACGAGCTGACCATCCAGCGTGATTGCATTAGTGCCGGAAAGAAAAACGTCGCACAGAAGCTCTTTGCGTCGCAAAGCTATAGATTCTTCCAAGGCTAAACCGGGTTTATTGTGATCATAGACAGTATGTCCTTTTTTCTCAAGCTGTTCGGGAATTCCCAATTCTTTCAAGGTCCAGGAGCCACCAACCCCAATGGTAGCGTTGGCGGGGATCAACGTCAAAACTTTTTCTACGGCCTCTGTGCGATTTGCCGCGTAATAAGCTTGAAAGTTGTTTTTTTCAAGAGCCTTGACGACTTTTTCACCGAAAGTGTCATTGTGCCACTGGATAGATGGATTCATTTGGATAGCCTCCTTTTTCATAGTGCTGTATTTCAACATTTCAAAAAAATGATAGTCCGTTAATCTGAATCAATATATAAATTTGACGGAGCGAGCAAAAATCCTTTTCATACAAAGTGATTACTTGTTACGGCGCAGTATGCGGCCGGGGAGAAACAACGATAACACAAGTCCAGCAAGCGGCAGTATAGGCAGAATGCTAAATACAGCGGGAACTCCGGCTATGTCCGCTATGTACCCAAGAGCTGTTACGCCGACGCCGCCCAGTCCAATGGTAAGGCCAATCGTTAAACCGGAAGCCATTCCCTCATAGCCGGGCATCATTTCCTGAGAAAGAACTAATGTCGTTGCAAAAGATGAAATCAAGAAAAAACCTGCCAAAACCAATAGAATCATTGTTGCAATGCCGCTGGTAAAAGGAATGGCAGCTACTATGGGAAGAACAATGAGCATCGAAAATGTGAGGATGGTTTTGCGACCCAATTTATCGGATAACATGGCGCCGATGAAAGTCCCGAATACTCCGCCAATCAAAAACAGAGAGAGCAGGTATCCGGCATATACCGGACTTCCATTTAGGTAATTGACGTAATAAATGGGAATATAAGTGGATAAACCGGCATGCAGCGTGGAACGAAAGAAGATAAAAGTCAACAGCACAAGCAGGGAAGACAGTTGAATCGACTTTGACGTAGTGATGGAGGCTTTTTCTGTCCGTTTAAATGATTGAGGAGAAACTTTATCAAGATGGCGCCAAAGCAACAAGGCCGTTATCGAACTGGGAAGAACAAACCAGATGGAGTTATGCAAGCCTCCCGGCAAAGTTGTAAGCAACATCATAAAAGAAGCTCCGACTGCCATCCCAAAGTTGCCGCCGACAGAGAACAAACCCATACTTCTTCCGCGGCTGGCGTCGGAACTGACAAAATGCACGGATTTTGACGCTTGAGGATGAAACCCGGCGACACCCAGCCCCCCTATTATGACGGAAAGCAATAGTGATC
>CAZSRN010000109.1:3230-7254 GCA_964609115.1 uncultured Veillonellaceae bacterium
CTTCTTCATCAGAATGCCGACGTAAAATAGGATCAGACCCACCTCGCCAACCTCGGCCATCTGGCGGATGTTGGCGCACTGCAGCTCGACGTCATCCGGATTGTTCATAAAGCCGGTGATGGCAAGTCCGAGTCCCGACAGAAAAACACTGATGGGCAACAGCCATGGCAATGAAACTTTGTCCGTGATTACTCCAAATAGAGGCTGAATGATGGAGGAGGTAATATTTTGGACCAAAACGATAATGCCGATTTGGGTATAGGACAAATCCAGAGAAACCTTTAGCGCAGGGAGGAGAATCGGCAAAGCTCCCTGGCTGAGATCTGTGACCATATGGCTGAGGGACAATAGGAGCAAGGGTTGAGGACGCCAAGATGATTTGATGGTAAACAAAATAAAAAATCCCCCTGCCTGCAAATGATTTTGTTCTATTATATCATGGGTTAAAGACTTTGCGGGGTAGAGTTCATAAGGGCTTGCGCGGATTGTTTTTAGAGTGGACAGGCTGGAGTTCCTATGCTATAATTACTCCCGGCAATAGATAGCGAAATAATTGCGCCCGTAGCTCAGGGGATAGAGCACCGGCCTCCGGAGCCGGGAGCGCTGGTTCGATTCCAGCCGGGCGCACCAAGCGTCATTAGTGCATGCGGAAGCGTGCTTTTTTTACATTGCTGATATTTTTATTTTTTTCAGGAGGAATCCGCGCATGTTGATTGTTGTGATTGATGGCATGGGGGGCGGGATTGGCACGCAGTTGGTGTCGCAATTGTCCAGTCACGCTGCTGCCGGAATGGAAATCATATGCGTTGGCGCGAATGCCTGGGCTACTCAGTCTATGGTTAAGGCGGGAGCTTCCAGGGGTGCAACGGGTGAAAATGCGGTGCAAGTGATGGCTCGCAGCGCTGATGTTATTGCGGGACCGATCGGGATTGTGATTCCCAACGCGTTGATGGGAGAAATTACTGCATCCATGGCGGAAGCAATTGCTTCTGCTCGCGCGCGAAAAGTTTTGGTGCCGGTTAGTCAAGGACATTTTGAAATCGTTGGTATGGAAAACAAACCCTTGGTGAGTAATATTCGGGAGGCTGCTGCGCGAATTTTGGAAATTGCGGAAGGAATGAATTCTTGACATGATGGTAGCTGTAAGGGATAAGGTTCGGTTTGTTGAGACGGACTTGATGGGAGTCGTTCACCATTCCAATTATTTGCGTTGGTTTGAGATGGCTCGGGTAGAATACTTACGGACAGCCAATGTGTTACTGCCGGAATTAATTGCTGCCGGAATCGTGTTTCCGATTACTGACGTTCGGTGTCAGTATAGACAGCCGGCTCGGTTTGACGATACAATTCGTATCGAAGCTACATTGGTTGATTTTTCAAGGGCAAAGTTATGCTTTACTTATCGCGTATTGCGAGACGCGGATGATGTGCTGCTGGCGGAAGGATCAACACAGAACGTTTTTACCGACCCGACCGGCCGGATTATCCGATTGCCGCAACTTTACCATGACAGGATTGATGCCGTGCGGCGGGCTGAAAGTGGGGAGATGGCATAGTGATGATGTTTTTGGGTTATTTCTTGGCGTTTTTGGGATTGGTGATGTTGGCGGTTGCTTTGTTTATTTGGAAACAGGGAGACGCTGATTTTTACTTTGATGTGCCAAATCGTTCCAAACTGGTACTGGAGTCGGAAACCAATGACAGAATGACTTTTTCATTCCGGTTGCCGTTTCGCAACCGTGGATCGCAGCAAGGTACCATGATGGATCTTTTTGCTCGGCCTTGGCTGCCTTGCGAACAATTTTCGGCAGCAGAGTTGACAACGCAAGTAACGTCCGCTTTAAGCCCGCGTAATGATGGTTATTGGGAATCGGCGCTATTCCCAATGGAAAAGATTGACCGAGATGTGGCGATTGTTCGATTGCGTTTTGATGCAAAAGGCCGTGATATTCGTCAGGCCATGGAACACATGGTGGATTTGCCGTTAAATGTGGTTTATCAGGTTATCGGTCGATCCGATTGGTATATGGCCAAGGTGCTGCTGGAGTTGCCGATAGAAGAATTTCAGCTTGCGATACAAGGCGCCGGAGAGCAGAGATAGGAGGCATGGGTGTGGAACAGGGCAAACTTGAACTGATACCAGTAAAAACCCACATTGTTACCAAACGGGACAATATTGTGGATGTGATAGAAAAATACGCCGGAGCTCAAATTGGCCCCAATGATGTCGTTTCGGTGGCGGAAAGCGTTTTGGCAATTACACAAGGACGTTATCGGAGACCGGAGGAGATGAATCCCAGCTCGCTGGCGATCATCATGAGCCGTTTTGTTCATCCGGATTCGAGCTGTTCGAGCCCTTGCGGGATGCAGTCAACTATGGATGAAGGGGGAACCCTTCGGGTTGTTTTTGCGTTTATTGTTGGTGGAATAGCAAAAGTGTTTGGTCAGTCGGGTATGTTTTACAAACTGGCGGGAGAGCAAGCTGCATTGATCGATGATGTGACAGGCACTATGCCGCCGTTTGATAAAGTTCTGGTTTTTGGGCCCAAGGAGCCGGTTAAAGTTGCAGAAGCGATACGTGAGCGACTGGGGTGTTACGGCGCTGCAGTAGCGGATGTCAATGATCTGAAGCGAGCGGCGGTGCTGGGGGTTTCAGAAGGGATTGACCCGAAAGAACTGGCGAGGATCCTGATTGATAATCCTTTTGGAAATGCGAGCCAACAAACGCCGATCGTCATTATCAAAAATTATGCGGCAGCAGCCGCAGCTCGGGGATAGCGCGGCTATCCTCTTTTTTTTATCCAAGCGGAAGCAAAACGTGTTATGATAAATTACAAACGGAGGTGGTGGGCTTGGCGCGGATTGGCATGACGACGACGGTGCCGGTGGAGATTATTCTGGCTGCAGGGCATGTGCCGGTAGATTTGAATAATGTGTTTATTGGCGGGGCTGAACCGGTGCGCCGGGTGGAAGCGGCGGAAGACGCCGGATACCCCCGTAATATTTGTGGCTGGATAAAAGGTCTTTATTCTACAGTGATCGGGACAGATTGTGTGGATGCGGTGATTGCTGTAACGCAAGGGGATTGCAGTAACACACAGGCCCTGATGGAAACTTGGGAGATGGCGGGTGTACGGGTGATTCCGTTCGCTTATCCATTTGACCGCGATATTGATCTATTGAGAATGCAAATGCAGAAACTGGCGGAAACACTGGGCGCCGACCGGGACAGGGTTCTATCTGTGAAGGCTGACGCAGATAGAATACGTCGCAAGGTGGCGGAGATTGATCGACTGACCTGGCAGGAAAACAGGGTGGGCGGAGCTGATAATCATCTATATCAGATCAGTTGCAGTGACTTTAATAGTAATATTAACCAATTTGAAGCGAACGTCGATTCTTTTTTGGCGGGTGCTTCGCAGGGCGCAATCAAGCAGGAAGGACTTCGACTTGGATATATTGGCGTTCCCCCCATTTTTACCGATTTGTATTCCTATTTGGAGACGATGGGAGCGCGAGTGGTTTTTAACGAGGTGCAGAGGCAGTTTGCAATGCCATACGATGAAGCGGATATTCTTGAACAATATCGTCGGTATACTTATCCGTACGGAGTTTTCGGTCGTATTGCCGATATTCAGGGTGAAATCGAAAAACGCCGGATCGATGGCGTAATCCATTATGTACAAAGTTTTTGCTATCGACAGATTGAAGATCTTATTATCCGAAAAATACTTAAGGTTCCCATTCTGACGATTGAAGGAGATAAACCGGGGTGTATGGATGCTCGCACGCGCTTGCGTGTAGATGGTTTTTTAGAAATGCTGAAGTGAGGGATGATACGTGTTCTGTGGGATAGACTTGGGGAGTCGGGCCGTCAAAATAGTTCTGTTTGACGGAACTGAACTCAAGGAAGAAAAAGTACTGGAAACTGCACATTTTTATAAAAAGTGCGGCATACATACTAGAGAAGGATTTAGTGTTGATTTTGATGCATTGTTGTCAGAAAAACCGACAACAATAACGG
>CAZSRN010000110.1:0-7183 GCA_964609115.1 uncultured Veillonellaceae bacterium
TGCTCTTTCGCGTCATTTGGAGTTTCGCGGGGAATAAGGGGCAGATGGGCATCAGACAAAATCACAATGCGTTGATAGTCAACCGGTGCGGTCCATCCGCTGATAGGAGCCACCCAACTGCATAGGATCATGAAGAGTGCAATTAAAATCGTCTTGTTCCCTCTGGCAAATTTCTGCATAGAGTTTCTCGTCCCTTCGCTTTTGCGTTATGTTACAAAATATGCTTACGACTGCAATTGTACTTATTTGGTAAAGCGACCGTCATTAATTTGCAAAGGTGGTCGGCAAACCAGCCGTTTTTTTCCACCCGACGCACATCAAAATCAGCGACATACGGCTTAATATCCAAAACCGGCGTTTGGTCCAGAATATCAACATCACGGATCAATAAAACATTCCCGTCAACCTTTATTAAACGAACAACGGAAAATCCAATCGGATTTGGCCGCCCGGGAGATCGCGTAGCAAAAATTCCATGCAGCTCATTATCCAGAAAAGGTTTCACCAACAATCCCGACGGGCGGATTCTATGAAGATGATACAAAAGGATCAAATGAGAAAACCCTTCGATATCCTTCAGCCCCATCACATATTCGGGATAAATTTCAACCGTCGCCTCCGTGTCTGTCGCAGCTACCGCCTGGATCGGCGTTCCTTCCGGTTCCTTATAAGGGGAATGAATTAACCCGATCGGATTATACTCGATCACCTTGTCACCTCATTATTAACATACTATTTGCCTAATAAGAATTTTACAGCCCAAATACTTGCTTCATAGAGAACAATAATGGGAACCGCCATCATCGTTTGAGAAAAAATATCCGGTGTCGGTGTAATAATGCCGCCTGCAATAAAGGCAACCAAAATCATCAATCGGCGTTGCTTCGCCAAAAAACGAGAACTGATAATGCCCATCTTTCCCATAACCAGCAGGCCTAACGGTAAATTAAAAATAATGCCGAACGGCAGAATAAAGGATAACAAAAAAGACAAGTACTGACCCAGTGACAGCATGGGTTGAATCGACTCATTGCCAAAGCCCAGAAAAAACTTGACAGCTGCCGGCCACACCAAAAAATATGCAAACGCAACCCCGAAAAAAAATAAAAATACTGATCCGGGTACCATGAGTATCGCCCATTTTTTCTCACCGGCAGTCATTGCCGGCAAAACAAACAACCATACCTGCCATAATACCACCGGCAAGGCCAAAATCAATCCGGCAAACACCGCCAATTTCAAATATGCAAAAAATCCCTCAGCCGGACTCATAAAATAAAGCCTGCCCGCCGGCGCCGTCACAAACCTCATTAATGCGTCAACATAGACATAAGCAACAAGCGTTCCAAGAACGACCGCCATTACGGAAACAACAAGACGTCGGCGCAGTTCACCCAGATGCCCGACGAGAGTCATTTGCCGCAACTTTTCATTTTCTTCGCCGAACTCCGCATTCATATTTATAGCCTCATTTTCCGATCCCCCTATCTTGCTCCGAGGATAGAAGTTCTTTATTGTTCATATCAGATTTCCCCGTATCACCATTGGTCGCATTACGGAATTCTCGAATTGCCTTGCCAACTGAAGCACCCATTTCCGGCAGTTTTGACGGCCCAAAAATAACAAGCGCAATAACCAAAATCAAAATTAACTCAGGCATACCCAACCCAAACATATACGTTCCTCCCTCTATTTCATCAAATCTGAGTGCCGTGATGATTTATTATTGATCCCCCTCCATGTCGGTTCTAATAACAATATGATACTCATGCAGTTTTTTATACAGCTGTTTCCGGTCAACGCCGGTTTGTCGGGCGAGCTCTGAAATGTTGCCTCCACAGGCATCATACTGGGCTTTGAAATATTTTCGCTCAAAGATTTGTCGGGCTTCGGCGAAACTTGCACGGGTTAACGCGGAAGTTTTCCGTTCTCCCCCAACCCGCAGCAAATCGACTTCAATTTTAGAACTTTTCGCCAATGCAACGGCTGCTTCCATAGCATTTTTCAGTTCCCGAATATTTCCCGGCCAATTATAATCAAGCAAACGCCGTTCTGCGGCTTTTGTAAGCTGTAACGGTCCCTTTTTTTGTTCCGTGCAAAATTGCCGGATAAAATGTGTCGCCAAAGCCTCAATATCTTCCATCCTTTCCCTCAATGGCGGCACATACAATTCAACGGTATTAATCCGATAAAACAAATCTTCTCTGAACTGCTTGGATGCAATGCAATCCGCCAAGTCCTGGTTGGTCGCGGAAATCAGTCGAAAATCCACAGATACGGCAGTTGATCCACCTACCGGTTCAATTGTCCGTGTCTCCAGAACCCGCAACAGTTTTACCTGAATGGCAGGATCCAAATCACCGATTTCGTCCAGAAATAAACTACCGCCTGCAGCGCTTTCAATCTTGCCGACCTTCCCTTTGGCTCTGGCGCCTGTGAAAGACCCGCCCCGATAGCCGAACAGTTCACTTTCGATCAGAGACAGTGCATACGCCTGGCAGTTGATCGCCAAAAAAGGCCGGACGGCGCGCGAACTATGTTCATGAATAAACCGCGCCAAGACCTCCTTGCCGGATCCGCTCTCCCCAGTGATCAAAACATTTACGTCACTTTTTGCCAAAGCAGCCGCTTCCTCGAATAATCGCCGGATGGTAGGGCTTTTTCCAATAAACAAATCTCCTTTGCTTTCTTTTATTTCCTGCCGCAACATCAGATTTTCCTTCTTTAGTCGACCCATTTCCAATGCTTTTTCGATCGTCAAACAAATCTCATCTTGATTCACCGGCTTTAAAAAATAGCCGAATGCTCCGGATTTCATTGCTTCTACAGCTTCGGTCACGCTACCGTAGCCGGTAATCATCACCACCGGCGTTTCCGTTCCGTACATCTCGCGAAATTGTCGTAAAAATTCCAGCCCGTTCATCCCCGGCATCAACATATCGGTAAGCACCACATCAAAGTGTTTTTCAGTCAGTATTGCAAGCGCCTGCTCACCCGATCCCGTCCAATGGGGGGAAAAGCCTTTGTGTTTCAAAATCAATGCCAAACTCCGACCAAAATCCTCGTCATCTTCCACCAATAGAATTTTACCGTTTGCCATCATGGTTCTCCCCTTTGCTGCTTGTCAAAAACTCTACCGTGAACTTCGTTGGACCGCCGGGGAGCGATTCTACACCTATCGTCCCGCCTAAACGCCGAACTTCATTATAAACCAAATATAGACCCAAGCCCGTTCCGCGGTCCGGCGCTTTTGTCGTAAAAAACGGGTTGAAAATTTTATCCATATGTTCCTGTGAGATTCCACTGCCATTATCTTCAACAACAATGGTAAATCCAGCCTTATTCGCAGTATAGCGGACCTCTACCGTTCCGTTGGTTTCAATCGCATCAATGGCGTTGAGCACCAAATTGAACAGAATATGCTGCATGGCGCCGGTATCGGAAGTCACTTGAGCATTTTTATCTCCATGAACCGTAATTTCAACTTTTCGTTTCTGTGCAGTCTTGCCGACCAACAATATAATCTGATCAATCACATTCCGCAAAGGAAAGGTTGAAATATTGGGCGTCTTATCCCGTGAAAAATCAAGCAAATTTCGAATCACAGTTTCGCTGCGCTCTACTAAACGCCGAATGCCGCCCAACGTTTCACGGATTTCCGCCGGATCGACTGCCGAAGGCTGTTCAGAGTGAGGTAGCATTTGTTCTTCCAAAATATAGACATAATTTGAGATGGCGCCCAAGGGATTTCGGATCTCATGCGCCACGCCGGCCGCCAATGTTCCTACTGCCTGCATTTTTTGCGATTGAATTAATTCTGCGCCTTTTTTTCGCACGATTGTTACGTCCCGTAACGCGCATACTACCTGATTGGCTCGTCCTTCCTCATCCAGCACCGGGTAGGTTGTCACAGTAAAGATCCGATCATCCACCTCGATTTCAACCGTTTGCGGCAACCCTTGGTCCAGCGTCTGCCGCAAATAACAGTTACCGCAATTGTAGCGATGTCCGACAACCTCACAATAGGTACTGTTTATCAGCTCCATCGGGTTGGCAACACCCGCAAAGCCCAACCCGGCCTGGTTAACTTCCCGTATCACAAAATTGCCGTCCACCACGAACAGCGCATCGGTAATTGCGTCAAACACTGCCGCCAATTCATTGGATTTTCGAATCAGCGCCAGTTCCGATACCCGTAGCTGGCTGGATTTCAGGCCGAGTTCCCGTTCCAGATTGTTGGTGATATTTCTCATGTCACTATATGTTTGCGCATTCAGTACCGCAATCGCCATCTGGTTGGAAATCATCTGAAGCAACATCAGATGCCGGTCGCCAAACCGCAACGGATCCCGTCGAAATAGGGCCAAAACGCCAACCAGCCGCTGTCCGGCGTATAGCGGATATAAGATAAAGGATTCAAAGCACAACGACTCATAAATTTCAGAGATCCAGTCGGGATGATCGCTGTAAGCCGGTACTAAAACCGGCGAACGATGTTTCAGGCAGTTTTTGATGATCCCGTGCTGATAGTCCACCATACAAAACAAGCTGCGCTGATGCGCAGTCATATTCCAGGTTGCAAATACACCAATTTCTTTATCCGTTACATTATACAGCAAGCTGCGCTCAGCGCCGACCAACTCTGCGGCTTTACGCGTAACATCCACGCAAATCGACTGAAAATCAAGGTTGGAATTAATGCTGGTAGAAATTTCATATACTTTTCGCATTTGGGATGATTGTACCGCGAAAATCTCCGAATCGTTCAAACTTGTTCCTAACACTTTGTCATCATCCAAAGCGCCTTCGATGAAAATCTGGTTGAATACGCACAGATCGTTTGTCACCCAGCAGGCGCTGCCATGCAGCTGCCCCTGCTTACCATCCGGTAATAAAACTTGAAGTTGACCAGCCCAACGATAATTGAACGACTTCTCCTCAATATGCCGATATAAATGTGATAAGTTGAAAACGCCGGTCACAACGGCAACATCGCCTTTTTCCGGCAGGCCCAATTTTTGTTGCGCTTCTTCGTCCGCCCAAACCAGATTATTATCATTATCGATGATGAAACTCAGCATGATCATTTGTTCCCCTTATTCTTGTCTGAACCATAATTTCGCCACAACAAGGAGGTCATCCTGCCGGATGACCTCCTTGTACCTTTACGCGGGTGTTTGTCAGCGGTTAAGATTGCATCCTGCAACAACTTTATTTATCTTTTTTTATTTTCTTGCCTGGCCACCCATCCATAAACCAGTTGTGGTACAACATTATGACAATCCAAAGGATAACCGGAGCCATCGGAAATTGCTGCGGATGCGAATATCCGGGCTGGGTTCCGAGTAGCGGCGGACTGATTTGATAGTAGATAAAATTGAAAAGAAAGGTTCCCCCCACCACAATAAGGGTCCGAATCGCAAGATTTACTTCCGTTGAGAATTTTCGGGGCCAGTTGTCAAAATAGAAGTAAAGAGCCAATGCCGGCAACAACATCATTACTGCCAATTCTCCCGAGTGCAAATACCGCCAATCCGGGGCATACAATCGTTTGCCTCCTTCATAGGCAGGTCCCCAGGCCAAATCTTGCATCAGATTGAATGTATTGAACATCAGCAGCGCCACAAACAGTATCCAGGCAAAACCAGCCAGCCCTCGCCAAGGCTGACTCTTGATCAGGCGGAAAGGATACCGTTCCCAAATGGTTTCCACCAGCCACACCGCGATGGTTCCGCACATAATCCATCCGACATTATAATTGCCGGAGAGAGTTTTGGCCGACTCGTACCACCAGGGCATCGCAGCCGCAAATTTTTGCCAGGGATAAAACAGCACCATGTAATGCGGATGCATAAAGAAGAAATAAACAAAAATAGTAAGTAAACTTGTCAGCATAAACACTGTAAACCCTTTGGCCGGCTGTTCCAATTTATGCCAGGGCCAGTTTTCAAAAGCCATCGGCCAAATCGGCGCTAACCAGGAAGCAATAGCCGCCACCATCAACACAGCCAATCCGGCATATTCACGTGCAAAGAAGTCTGTCATGCCGATTTTATGCAGTTCCGGCCAACTGAAATAAGGAATCGAATATTTCCCGATCAACCAGAAAAAGCCTACCCAAACAAGCACTCCTGTAACCGCCCAGTTAATACCGATAAACAACGGTCCTTTGATCAACGGATGGGTCTTTTCCACCCAGGAATGCTTGAACGGCCAGAAATTGAAGATATACGCCTGCCAGATTGCTACGATCAATAGCCAACGGATGTACATGTACCCATACATTGGCGTATACCATTTCAAAATCCCCCGCGGGTCCATGAACACATACCACACGGCCATAAATAAGCCAAATGTCAAAAAGAACCCTAAAATTCCGCGCAGCGGCTGACTGAAGACATTGGTCTGACTGCGTTCTTCCAGCCAGATGGTATCCAGCTCTTCATAATGTTCAGGCGCTGCCTGTTCCTGCGCTGATATATTTCCGTCATAGGTTTTGGTTGTCAAAGCTTTCTCCTCCTTTCTCAGACGATCATCGTATCGCCGTTGCCGAGATAAATATCCCGTTTGGTCCTGTTTTTCATGCTGCCTTTAATAATCGGCAGTTTAGCGGCAATCATTTTTTCCACCGCAATAAAGCCTGTGCAATGGTTACAACCCATTTTGCTAATATTGTATTTGTTTAACGCCAAAACCAGATCGTCATACTGCGGGTCCCAATCCTCAAAGGGCGAAATGTGCAGTCCACCCTGAACCGCGTATATTTTTTCGCTGCCCTTGATTTTCTTGCGGACCTCTTCCATGTAGGTAATGATTCCCATATGACAGCAGCCGGTAACCAAAACAAGGCCTTTGTCTTTTACATTGAAAACGAAGGCTTGTTCGCCAAAAACGCGGCAAATAATCGGCACATCGAAAGTCATAAGTGCAGCGCCCGGAAAGAGTGGATTCACTTTGCTGGAATCATTGACAATAACCTTGCCTTTATGTGGATAATCATTTTTTAGATGAGCTTTGGGAAAGGCCTTTCCTTTCAGCAGATCAAACCCTTCTGTATAAAATCCCTTGGGCACATAAACATCTTGAGCCGGATTATATTTGAGCACCGCTTCCAAACCCCAGTAATGGTCAAAATGTTCATGACTGACAACCCAATAGTCGATTTGTTTTTTCGCCAGTTTTT
>CAZSRN010000111.1:0-3992 GCA_964609115.1 uncultured Veillonellaceae bacterium
TTGATTCGTTGAGAAGACAAAGGATTGATTCCGCCATTGAGAATTGTTTTTTACAATAAATAAAAGTGTACAGATACAAACTGTTAAAAAAATACTACTTATACTTTATATTATCGTTTTAAAAATTTCATCTATACTTTATAATATAGATGAGGTGATGGGCATGGCAATTGTGACGCCGGAAAACATTTTGAAACTACTCTATTCGTATAACCCCTGGTGGCGTGATGGAGCCTTGCCAAAAGAATACTCACGTCCCATCAAACGTTTTGCCTTTAATGAGGCAAGTAAAGTGCTTCTGCACCCAGATCTCAAGCGTTATGTTGTGCTATCCGGAGCTCGGCGGGTGGGCAAGACAACCATCCTTTATCAAATGATCGAAGAATTGCTGGCTAAAGAGGTAAAGCCCCAGAATATCCTCTACGTTTCCTTCGATCATCCATTATTAAAATTTTGCAGCGTCGAAGAGTTGCTTGCTATTTATGAATCCAATGTTTCTTCGGCTGATTCGGCATACCTCTTTTTTGACGAAATCCAATATGCAATGGAGTGGGAGATTTGGCTGAAGGTCATCTACGACAGCAAGCCCCGGTATCGCGTTGCTGCAACAGGATCAGCCAGCCCAATTTTGATTCAAGGCGCCAGCGACAGTGGGGTAGGAAGGTGGACGATGATTCCCGTTCCCACACTTTCCTTTTATGAATACTGTGACATTCTCAGTGTGCCGGAGCGGCCAAAACTGGATCCAAGCATTAAGCCTACTGCGTTGTCGAAGATGCCGTTGCCGCAGTTGAGGATTTTAATGAATCAGCTGACCCCTCTCCAGAAACATTTCCACCGCTATCTGACAGTAGGCGGTTTTCCCGAACTGGCACTTTCCAAAGATGATTATTACGCACAGCGTATCCTGCGCGAAGATGTTGTCGACAAGGTCCTCAAGCGAGACATTCCAGCATTGTTTAATGTCCGAAATGCAGCGGTTCTGGAAAAAGTGTTTCTTTTTCTTTGCTTTAACTCATCCAGCATCATCAGTATTTCTGCAATTAGCAAAGAGCTTGACGGAACTCCTGCCGCCACTGTGTCAAACTACGTTCAGTTTCTGGAACGCGCCAATCTCATATATATTAGCAGTCCGATTAATCTCGATGGCAAGAAGATTCTCAAAGTCCGGCCCAAAATATATATTGCCGATGCAGCGATTCGCAATGCTGTGTTGATGCTGGACAACGTGCTTGCAGATCCTGATGAAATGGGGATTATGGTAGAAACGGCCGTTTATAAGCATCTTGCAGCATTCTATTATCGCGAACACACAACCGTCGGTTATTTTCGCAAAGGCGGCATCGACAAGGAAATCGATATCGTTGTTGAATTTCCGACAGGCAAAATATTAGCAGAAGTAAAGTACCGGGAAAACTCCGAAATAAAAAAATCCGATGCCATTGTTGAGATGGCCGGAGCAGCTACCGACGGCATAGTATCCGCCTTAGTGATTACCAAACGGCCTGATGATTACGGGTTGACCGCGCATAACACCAAAGTTCCCATTATGCGGGTTCCTGCGCACGCATTTCTTTATCTGCTCGGGCATGCCGAAAAAGCTGGTTATGTGAAATAAGGCTAAATCCCAATGACAATACTATTGACGTTGGACTGACGTTAAATACAAACTGAAGTTGGCAAAAAGGAGGGTGCGGACGGCAAAAAAAAGTCGCTGGCCCTTGTATGGACCAACGGTAAATTGTATGAGATTGAATGGGTGGCGTACGTGAGAATGCGGTATACGTGCAGGATAAGGGGGAAAGAGGTTTATTTATTCGAAGATGAAGGACGGTGGTTTTTGGAGAAAGAAAAATCTGGTATCATTATTGGTATTTAGTTAGGAATATCGTTATTATTAAAAACAGCGAAAAAAATATTGGATAAAGAGCAGGGGTTCGGATCCCTCCGTCTCCGCCATTCAAAATTATCTATAATAAAAACCCGCGAAATTCGCGGGTTTTTATTATCCGTGAGAAGTAAAGGTGGAGGTTGCACAACCGTGCAATAAAGCCTACTGTATACTGTATGGTGTTTTCTACCGAAGGTGCAAATTAAATTAAAGGTTGATTTGTGTGAATCAAGAGCACAGATAGAAAACCAAAGTAATGCGTCATAAATCGTAACAAGTTGTCTTTTAGGCAAAATCATGGCTGCTCATTTAGCTTTTCCATACAGTCCTTTGAATATTTTATAATTTATAAAATATATGGTTTCATTTACCATCTGGATATATAATTAACCATAGATGATTCATATTCATGCAAATGAATTTTACAGATGTAATACCTAATTATAAGGTCAATAATCAAACTAATTAGAAAGGATTGATGGAAAGCAATGAAAATAACAAAAATAGAAACGTACAACTATCGCCTACTTAAAGCTCTGGAGATGGATTTGGAAAATAATCTTTCTCTTATTATTGGCAAAAATAACTGCGGGAAAACTTCTGTTCTCTCCGCCTTAAATAAATTTGTTGGAGATAAGAGTGCGTCAAATAATTTTCTGTATGATGATTTCAATCTGGACTTCAAAAGTGCATTGTTTCAGTCTGTGGAAAATAACGGAAAAGACTGGGCTGCTGTTCACAAAAAAGGGATAGAATTATATCTTTATATTAAATATGATGAGGTTGATAATCTTGCCAATATCAATCCGTTAATGCTTGATCTTGATCCGAATAATAATATTATTGTGGCAAAATTTGAATATACCTTAAGCTCAGAAAAGATGTTTTCCCTTGTCGGATCTTTTTTAGAGTACTATACCCGTTTTTCATCAAAGGAAAAAGGAAACATTGAAAAGGCTGTATGTTTTGATAGTTTTATGAAAAAAAAGCATAGGCAGTTTTTTGAGATCAAGAAGAAAAGTCTCTTATTCGATACAATTTTACAAAAACCGTCTGAAACCGAATATAGGCTGTTAGATTCAAATACAGTAAATTTTGATAAAATCATTTCTTTTGAGTATATTGGTGCCCGAAGAGATACCGTTAATTCAGATAACGATTGTACTTTGTCAAGTTTGTCAACCCGGTATTACGAAAAAACCAAAACTGACGAGGGTAATCTTGCCATTCAAAAATTTGAAGATGCATTAATTGAAACGGATACATCACTAACAGGTATTTATCAAGACATATTTGACAACGTAATTCGAAAAGTCAAAAAGTTTGGCGGAATACGTGAAAATGAAACTGTTGTTAAGATTATTTCTACTCTTAGTCAACAACAACTTCTGAAAGGTAATACCACAGTGGTGTATGAATCCTGTAATCACCAACTACCTGAAAGCTATAATGGATTGGGTTATTTAAATTTGATAAATATTATATTTGAAATTGAAACTATTCTTAGTGATTTTAGGCATGATAAAGACGAAGCTATTACCCCGGCAGATATAAATTTGCTTTTTATTGAAGAACCCGAAGCTCATACGCATCCTCAAATGCAGTATATTTTTATTAAGAATATTAAAAAACTGCTGCAAGAAGGTTCTTCGGGGGACAATGGTAAAAAGGAGTTTAATTTACAGACTATTGTTACTACTCACTCTTCGCATATTATTGCTGAATGCGATTTTAATGATATAAAATATTTTCGAAAAGTGTCTCAGACTAGTGTAATTTCAAGAAATCTAAAGGATTTAGAAATTGCTTATAAAGACGAAAGAAATCCAGAAAATAATCATTTTAAGTTTTTGAAACAATACTTAACTTTGAACTGTGCAGAGGTTTTTTTTGCAGATAAAGCAATTCTTTTTGAAGGTGATACAGAAAGAATTCTTTTGCCAGCAATGATGAAAAAAATCGACCAAGAAGAGATATCTCCAGATGCAATTCCTCTTTTATCACAGAACATTTCTCTAATTGAAGTCGGTGCGTATTCAAGTTAAGTCCATATAATTGGGGTCTGTCAAGAACTTTGTGCTTTTGCCCTGTAACTTGAGTT
>CAZSRN010000111.1:4002-7117 GCA_964609115.1 uncultured Veillonellaceae bacterium
TTTTTGATCAGTTTCTATCATTTATAGGCATTAAAACACTGATAATAACAGATATTGACTCCGGTATAGAAAAGAAAAGAGATGGCACAAATGTGACCGATATTGTTGAAAGTTCTGTAGAGAGTGGAACACATACGACGAATGGCGCACTTAAGCATTATTATTCCGTTCCTATGCGCAAACACACCGGTAGCCAGCTGAGCTTTTTTAATGAAATGAGCGTGCAACAAAAAGTATTAACCGACACAGATGGAGCATGGACGGTAGATAGTAATGGATCACTTATGCTAATCTTTCAAACGCGTGAAATTGTAGGTGATAAACAGTATTATCCTAGAAGTTTTGAAGATGCATTTTTCTATATCAATAGGCAATTTGTAATTGACAACGAGCGTAAGTTTGTGAGTTTGAAATGCAAAAATCATCTTTCTGATAAAAACGAAGATGGTTCGGGGCTTAGATATGACGCGTATGCTTTAGCCCACGATTGTATAAAAAGCAAAGCTTCTTTTGCTATGGATATATTACTCAATAGTAAGAGTAATGAGGGTTCTGACTTTTCAAACTGGCAGATACCACCGTATATTAAGGAGGGGTTATTGTGGCTCAGCCAAGATTTGAAGATGAAATAGATGAAATACTATATCACATTAAAAATGGTAATAACTTTTTATTAAGCGGCGGTGCCGGAAGCGGAAAGACGTATTCTCTAGTACAAACACTTAAAAAACTTTCATCGAGATATCCTGCGGTACATATTGCCTGTATTACTTATACAAATGCAGCTGCCGTTGAAATTCAAAACAGAACGGAAATCAAGAACTTAAAAGTTTCCACCATCCATGATTTTCTCTGGGAGGCTATTGCGCCATTTCAAAAGGAAATGAAACAAACGTTGAAAGAGCTGATAAATGATCCGCTCAGTCAAATTAAAAACCCTAATGCGGACCAGACGTTTGACTTTGAATTAGAAACAGAAATCAAATATAAGGAATACGTGCGATTAAACCATGGCGAAATTTCTCATGATGAAGTTATTGTCTTAGCCCATGCAATGTTCAAGAAATATGTTAAGTTGTGCGACATGCTTAAAGACAAGTTTGCATTCATTTTCGTTGATGAGTATCAGGATACTTCACCATTAGTCATTGAAATCCTACTGTCACTGCTTCCTGCAAGCTCAAAAAAGAACGTTGTTGGATTCTTTGGAGATTCCATGCAGGCTATCTATGATGAGACTGGCGTTGGTGATGTTGATAGTTACATTAGAGATGGATACGTTCAAAAGGTTGAAAAGAAGCAGAACCGGCGCAACCCTGAAGCAGTCATTCATCTTGCCAATAAATTGCGTACGGATGGTTTACAACAAGAACCATCGGATGACAATACTGCTCCCAATATGGTAAATGGAGTTGTAAAGCAAGGTTCGATAAGGTTTCTATATTCTGATACTCTTGATTTGAGCCTCGTAAAATCCTCTTCTTGGTGTAACAATTGGGATTTTTCCGACTCAAAAAAAACGAAAGAACTTCGGTTAACACATAAACTGATTGCGGATGAAGCAGGATTTTCAGAATTAATGGCCGTGTATGATGCAGACCCTATATTCAACTTTAAACGAGATTTAAAGAATGAACTAAGAAGAAGAGACATAGAGCCTAACCCAGATGATACATTTGATCACGTTGTTACGTCAATTGATTGGAAATATTCAAGAGGCGAAAATGCCGGAAGACACCATAAGGATGTCCTGTTAGACAATCACACAAATGTACAGTTATATGAACATATCAAAGACTGGGCATACAACAAAGCTCAACGTATTTATTTAGACAAGGATAGCCTTATTGATGATAAAATTGTGGTTGATGACGTTACCGTACGCGAAGCAAAGAGGGACCGATTGATACAGCATTTGTTCAAAATACAAGAAATGATAGATTTGTATCGTGCGAAAAAGTTCAACGAATTAATTCGCCGGACCTCAATTAAGATTCTCAAAATTGCCGATAAGGCAAGATTGAAAAGTACTGTTGATACTCTTGCCGGAATGAATAGTGCATCGATAGAAGAAGTCATGATATTTGCCGATAAAAACGAATTATGCATAATTGATGATAGGCTGAAGGATTTCATTAGCAACAATGATTACTTGTACTGGCGCGTGAAAACTATTCCTTTTGGTGTGTTTCAAAACTTATACAAATACCTTGAAGGATTTGTTCCTTTGTCAACTCAGCATAAAATTAAGGGGTTAGAGTTCGAAAACGTATTGGTAGTTTTACATAACGGTGGATGGGCTAAGTATAATTTTGAATATCTCTTGAATCCTAATGTTGAAAGTTCATTAACGGCTGCAAGGAAGAGCACTTTCCCGACAATTTTAGAACGCACACAGAAATTGTTTTATGTGTGTTGTACTAGAGCAAAGGATAATTTAGTTGTTTACTGCGCTAGCCCGACCTCCGCAATGATAGCTGGGGCTAAAAACTTATTTGGAGCAGAAAATGTTTTAAAGTTATAACAATTAAAAACTGTGCTAAGAGTTGATGTTCTTGAATACAGAGAGTTTTTTCAACTCGAGCGGCGAGTGGATTTGCTTTAAGGTTGGCAAAAATGTATATGATACAGCAGGAAATTGGATTGGTTGGCTGCCGTGGGATAACAATGAAGTTGTTACAACAGAAGGAAACTATCTCGGTACAATTCACAATGGAAATCGAATCTATAGATTCTCAAACAAACCCTATATGGGCTTCCCTGGGTATCCAGGCTACCCAGGGCTATCCTGGAAATCCAGGTTATCCAGGCTTCGCAGGCTATTCGGCGTTACCAAGTTGTGCTTCGGATATTATTACAAAATGACATGTCTCTCCTAACGCCTCTGCTATTCAAATCCACTAAAAACGATGAGCGGTTATAGCGCCTCGTGCGCCAACGCTAACCTCATAAAGGGCATTGTAAATATCAAAAAAAAACAGTTTCTGAACTGTCTGGGTGTTTATCTGGGTATAAGCAGAAAAAGGCTTCCGACGATTTCGTCGGAAGCCTTGATTTTCCTTGGTGGGGTATACTGGTTTCGAACCAGTGACCTCTTGAATGTGAGTCAAGCGCT
>CAZSRN010000112.1:0-4618 GCA_964609115.1 uncultured Veillonellaceae bacterium
TACCACCAGAATCATACCGATCCCCATATTAAAGGTGCGGTACATTTCCGGCCACTCCACTCCGCCCCACTGCTGAAGCAAGGAAAAAATCATCGGTTGCGGCCAGCTGCCGGCGTCTACCGTCACGCCGCATCCCTCCGGCAATACCCGGGGAATGTTGTCGTAAAATCCGCCGCCGGTAATATGCACCATCCCTTTAATAGAAAAGTCCCGGATCAAAGGCAGGCATACTTGGGGATAAAGTCGGGTAGGCGTCAGCAGTTCTTCGCCGAGAGTACGCCCCAACTCCGGTATCATTGTGTCGACAGTAAACTTTTGGCGATCAAAACAAATTTTACGCACCAGGGAAAACCCATTGGAATGCACCCCGGAGGAAGGAAGCCCCAGCAGAACATCGCCCGGCGCTATGGTTTCGCCGGTAATCAACCGTGATTTTTCGGCAACACCGACAGCAAAGCCCGCGATATCATACTCGCCGTCCGGGTAAAATCCGGCCATCTCAGCCGTTTCACCGCCGATTAGCGCACAGCCGGATTCCTTACAGGCCCGGGCTACGCCGCCGACAATATCAGCGACCTTTTCCGGCTCCAGCTTTCCGACCGCAACATAATCCAGAAAAAACAGGGGCTCCGCCCCCTGAACCAAAATATCGTTGACGCACATGGCTACTCCATCTTGACCGATGGTATCATGTTTATTCATCATAAACGCAAGTTTCAATTTGGTTCCCACACCGTCCGTGCCGGACACGAGCACCGGTTCAGCATATTTTTTTGCATCAAGTGCAAACAATCCGCCAAATCCACCTATGTCCGACAAGACTTCCTTGCGAAAAGTTGAGCGCACATGAGCCTTCATCAGTTCAACTGAACGATTTCCGGCATCAATATCCACACCGGCGTCACGATAGCTGAGTCCGGCTCCCGGCTGTTTTTCGTTCATGAGCGCTTCCTCCCCTGCGGCTTTTCCTGGGGCTTTTGTAAAGCGCCGCAGGAATTCTCCTCAAACACGAATTTAGATCCCGGATTTTCCCCCATGCAGGGAATCTCCGTTGGATACACCCCATTGAAGCACGCATAGCAAAGTCCCTCCAACTGGACATTGGAAACGCACTTTCGCAGTCCTTCAATCGAAAGATAGTGCAGAGAATCTGCGCCGATATAGCGTCGAATCTGCTCCACCGTCTTGGCGCTGGCAACCAGTTCCTTGCGTACGGAAGTATCAATTCCATAATAACAAGGGTAAATTATAGGCGGCGAACTGACGCACATGTGGATTTTTTTTGCTCCCGCTTCCCGCAGCATTTTTACGATGCGCCCACTGGTCGTTCCCCGAACAATCGAATCATCCACCATAATAATCGATTTTCCAGCTATCGCCGAACGTACGGCGTTCAGTTTAATTCGAACCCCTGCATCCCTTTTTTTCTGCTCTGGTTGGATAAACGTCCGGCCGATATAACGGTTTTTCATCAGCCCTTCTGCGAAAGGAATACCGGACTGTGTGCTAAAGCCGTGAGCCGCCGTTGTCCCGGAATCCGGAACCGAAATCACGATATCGGCCTGAAGCCCGCTTTCGATTACCAATTGTTTTCCCATAGCCAAACGCGCCTGATAAACGCTCTGTCCGTCGATTATACTGTCGGGACGGGCAAAATATATATACTCAAAAACGCACAATGCCGGAGCCTGCTGTTTGGGGACAATACTTCTGAACTGTGGTTCTTTGCCGTCAATCACGACCATCTCACCGGGTGCGATATCCCGGATCAGCTTGGCATTAACGGCATCCAGCGCACAGGACTCCGAAGCGATAACCCAACCTCCCTCAGGCAATTGACCGATACACAGCGGTCGGAAACCATTGGGATCACGAACACCAATCAGCTTGTCCTCCGTCATGATCACCAGACAGTAAGCGCCGCCAACCTGAGCCAAACTCTCGATCACCCGGTCCTCAATTTTTTTCTTTTTGGAGCGGGCGATCAGGTTGACAATCACTTCACTGTCCATGGAGGTTTGAAACACACTGCCGCCTAATTCAAGCTTTTTACGCAGCGCCGGCGCATTGGTCAGATTGCCGTTATGCGCCATGCTGATGCGCCCGCCGGCATAGGAAACCAACAAGGGCTGAATATTGGATGACAGACTGGATCCGGTAGTCGAGTAACGCACATGGCCAACCGCAATATGCCCCGGCATTTCCGGCAATGAATCACGAAACACCTCATTGACCAAGCCCATACCGCGCCGAATATCCATCGCATAGCCATTGGCCACGCAAATGCCGGCGCTCTCCTGACCCCGATGCTGCAGGGCATACAAGCCCCAATAGGTATTTAGCGCCACATCGGTATCTTTCGCATAAATTCCAAAAATCCCGCATTCTTCGTGTAATTTGTCGAGACTCAGGCCATCACGCATCAGATGATCTCTCCGGTCAACCGTTTCAGAATTTCCCGGTAGGCGTCTTCGACATTGCCGAGATCGCGACGGAAACGGTCCTTGTCCAATTTCTGTTTGGTTTCGCTATCCCAGAGACGGCAGGTATCCGGAGATATTTCATCGCCAAGAATCACTTGTCCTTTGTGAACGCCAAACTCCAGTTTGAAATCGATGAGCTCGATTTTCTTTGTTTTAAGGTAAGCTGACAAAATTTCATTGATTTTCAACGCATACGCTTCGATCTGTTTCATCTGTTCCGGCGTAGCCAATCCCATCGC
Organism: uncultured Veillonellaceae bacterium; assembly: GCA_964609115.1. Taxonomy (GTDB): domain Bacteria; phylum Bacillota; class Negativicutes; order UBA1444; family UBA1444; genus UBA1444. The sequence goes on from CAZSRN010000112.1 coordinate 2,723, forward strand.
CTTGATGTGGTAGTCATTGATCATCGGGTCATGCAAGTCATCATTTTTGTAATAATATTCGAGAACCGGCGAGGGCATTTTGGTTCCTTCTTCCCAGCCGATGCGTTTAGCCAGACTGCCGGCCGCCACATTGCGGACCACAACTTCGACCTTCAATATCTCCAACGTCTTGACAATCATTTCTCTGTCACTGATTATTTTTACAAAATGATGCGGAATTCCCTGTTCCCCCAACAAATTAAAGAAAAAGGCCGAAACCTTGTTAATGATTGTTCCCCGTTTGGCGCCGTCGAATGCCGTAGCATCGTCCTTGTAATATACGCGATACTCATCCGGATTAGACGTTGCAAATACCTTTTTGGCTTTACCTTCATACAATTGTTTTTCTTCCATTTTTATACCCTCCAAAAATTTTAATATGGTTCACCAATAAGAAGAATGATTTATTGAACTGTCTCTGCGCGCTGCTTACACTCCAAGTTTAGCCGCCAGTTTCTGCGCTTTTTTCTCCACCTGATCGGCCAGTGTCTTTCGGTACCCCCGGAGTTTTCGCTGTAATGTCGGTGATCCTGCAGACAAAATCTGCACGGCGAACAATCCGGCATTTTTCGCGCCATTAATGGACATGCATGCCACCGGAATCCCGGCCGGCATCTGCACAATGCTGAGCAATGCATCCATCCCGCCGAGCGAAGTACTGTTAACCGGCACGCCGATGACCGGCAGCGTAGTGTACGCCGCCACGACTCCCGGCAAGTGAGCTGCCGCGCCGGCGGCCGCAATGATCGCGCCCACGCCTCTCCCAGCGGCTCCCTCGGCAAATTCGTGCACCTTGTCCGGCGTCCGGTGCGCCGATGCAACCACAACTTCCGTTTCAATCCCAAATTCCTTCAGCACGTCCACTGCGGGCGACATCACATCCCAATCCGAATCACTGCCCATAATGATGGCAACTTTCACCGTTGTTCCCCCTTCAGTCCTATTTTGCGATAAAAAAACGGGCGGGGAGCTTCGCGAACTTCATATCAGCGAAACCTCCCCGCCCGGGCTTTTATCCCCTCGGTGTAGCGCCACGGCGCCTGCGCCACTTGGTCACAGCCACACCAGCATTGTCCATTCACTACAGAGGGACACGGACAACGTCGGCCGCGCGGAACCCTAGGCACACTTTCGCACGTAAGACTTTTGAGACAGCTCAAAAATATACGGCGGTTTTTTAATTGCACCACCATTGTACCAGTGAGCCGAAAATCGTGTCAACCCGAAAAATGAACTTTAATTAATTTTTTATAAAAAACGTTCGGTTTTTATTCCCACTCAATCGTCGATGGCGGTTTTGACGTCACATCATAAACAATACGATTGACGCCTTTCACCTCGTTAACGATCCGGCGTGAAATCTTGTCCAGCACTTCATAGGGCATGCGGGACCAGTCGGCAGTCATTCCGTCTTCGCTTTCCACCGCACGAATTCCCACCGTGTATGCGTAAGTGCGTTCGTCGCCCATGACTCCGACGCTTTTAAGCGCCGGCAATACTGCAAACGACTGCCAAATTTTCCGGTATAGTCCTGCATTGCGGATCTCCTCAAGCACGATTGCATCCGCTTCCCGCAGGATATTCAACCGCTCTTCGGTAATTTCGCCGATGATCCGGATCGCAAGTCCCGGCCCCGGGAACGGCTGGCGATGAACAATCGCTTCAGACAATCCCAGCTCAGCGCCAAGCAATCGAACTTCATCCTTAAACAAGTCCCGTAGCGGCTCTACAAGAGAAAATTTCATGTCCTCCGGCAAGCCACCGACATTGTGGTGACTTTTGATGACAGCCGCCGTTGATGTCCCGCTTTCAATCACGTCGGGATAGAGAGTGCCCTGCACCAAAAAATCCATAGCG
>CAZSRN010000112.1:4628-7087 GCA_964609115.1 uncultured Veillonellaceae bacterium
TGAACTCCGCGCCGATGATCCTGCGCTTGCGCTCCGGCTCCGTCACACCGGCGACCCGTTGCAAAAATCGCTCGGAAGCATCGACATGGACCAGCTGAATGTGAAACTCATCGCGGAAGGTCCTCACGACCTGTTCCGCTTCATTTTTACGCATAAAGCCATGGTCAACAAATACGCAGGTCAATTGATCGCCAATCGCCCGATGCACCAGCACCGCCGCCACAGACGAATCGACCCCGCCCGACAAGCCGCACAAGACTTTCTTATCCCCGACCTGCGCCCGAATTTTAGCGACCGCTGTATCGACAAACGATCCCATGTTCCAGTCGCCCCGGCAACCACAGACACCAAACAGGAAATTTTTCAGCAGCGCGGTTCCTTCCCGTGTATGCACCACTTCCGGGTGAAACTGAACGCCATAAAGACGTTGGGTATCATTCGCCATTCCTGCCGTCGGTGTGTTGGACGTATTGGCAATCACCGCAAATCCTGCAGGCGGACGCACAATAGAGTCGCCATGGCTCATCCAGACAGGGGTTGGTGAAGCAATATCCCGGAAGAGGGAGGATTCCACATCGATATTCAGATCGGCATGTCCATACTCGCGCGCTTCAGCCCGGGCCACTTCGCCGCCCAGTTGCAGCGCCATCAGCTGCATCCCATAGCAAATGCCCAGCACCGGCACACCCAATGAATAAATCCCCGCATCACTGCGAGGCGCTTTATCTCCGTAAACGCTGTTCGGTCCGCCGGAGAAAACGATTCCTTTTGGTTTTTTCGCCGCAATCTCCGCCAAGGACGCGTGGAACGGAATAATTTCGCTGTAAACACCGCACTCCCGAATCCGTCGGGCGATCAGCTGACTATACTGTGCGCCAAAATCCACCACCAGAACCAATTCTTCTTGTTTGCCTGCCATGCGCGACTTGATGCCTCCCCTGACATGTTTTTTTATTTGCTCAATTATAGCATAAAAAAACCGCTACACAAAAGCGAGCTTCAAATCCTTTACTAGTCGTCCTTTGCTTCGTTCGACAACTTGAAAAACAACGAGCATTTCTCATAGATTAAACAGCGAGGATTTCATTAGTCTATTTACAAGCTGTCAACGTGTCATGGATTTTTTCAAAGGAACATTTGTAGATAGTTAGCGCTGCATCAACTGTTCCTCCGCCGACATGGGGCGTTGCGATCACATTCTCGAGCGACAACAAAGGATTTTCCTTAGTGACGGGTTCATCAGCCCATACATCGACAGCCGCTCCCGATAATTTGCCGGAAACCAGCGCCTGGTATAAATCCTGTTCATTCACCACATTGCCGCGACCGACATTAATCAAAATGGAGTTCGGCTTCATCAGCGCCAGTTTTTCTGCATTGATCAAATTTCTTGTCGCATTACTGAGCGGCAGATGGATGCTGACAATATCCGAGGTTTGCAGCAACTCATCAAGATCCATATAAGAAACATCGTACTGTTTTTCCACTTCGGCAGTCGCCCGGGTCCTGCTATAATACAGCAGCGTTGTACTAAAAGCCTTGGAAAGCTCGGCTACCCTTTTGCCAATATTGCCAAAACCGACAATCCCGTGTACCTTATTTTTCATTTCATAGGAACAGGCCCGATACTTCCACATGGACCAAGTGCACGCCTTTGTTTCTTGATTCAACACGCTAATTTTGCGGTACACATCCAAAATCAGACCCAGCGTTAATTCTGCCACACCGTTGGTGTTACCGCCCGGCACATTGCCTACCACAATTCCATATTTTTTAGCCGCCACGGAGTCGATATTGTCCGTACCCACGCCCAATTTTTGCACGATTTTCACTTTGGGGGCACGGCTCATAAATTCATCATTCACTTTATATATAGCCGTTAGCAAGGAATCTGCCTCAGCTAATTTTTGATTTTTTTCTTTTTCGTCCAGTTCATCCCAGAAAACCACTTCCATATCATCCGGTTTTTGCGATAATAGTATTTGTTTCATTTCCGGCACAATGGAATCAAGAAAAATACAGTTCATAACAATCCCTCCAACCCAGCAACTTATCCGAGCAACTGCCCTATGCTGTTCATCTTGCTTTCATTATACAAGAAAGAACCCCGGATGAAAATCTTCATCCGGGGTTCTTTGTCCGGTTGCCCGAACTTACATGTCCATGCCGCCCATACCGCCCATGCCGCCCATGCCGCCCGGCATTCCGCCAGGAGCCGCAGCTTTTTCGGGTTTGTCGGTAATCAAAGTTTCGGTGGTCAGAACCATCGCCGCGATGCTCGCCGCATTCTGCAGGGCAGAACGGGTAACTTTCGCAGGATCGACAATTCCGGCTTTGATCATGTCGACATATTCGCCGGTCATGACATTGAAGCCTTTACCTTTGCCCGCTTTGCGGACATTCTCGACGATGACGGAACCTTCTTCACCAGCATTGAATGCGAGCTGACGCAGTGGTTC
>CAZSRN010000113.1:0-7034 GCA_964609115.1 uncultured Veillonellaceae bacterium
GAACACCGTTTACAAGGAGGATTTCCAAGATGAGCAATAATGCAAAACCCGCCGCTCCGAGCAATCCCTTCGACATTTTTGTCATCGGCGCACGCAAAGGATTTCAGGTTGCCATCAATAACCTGATGCCGAACATCATGATGGCTTATGTCATTGCGGAAATCCTGAACTTATTGGGCGCCATGCAGTTTATCGGCAAGATTTTCGCCCCGATGATGGGAATTTTCGGCTTGCCCGGTGAGGCGGTCACCGTGCTTCTCACCACTTGGCTTTCTTCCTCGGCTGGAACTGGGGTTGCCGTAAGCTTGATTACGAAAGGTGTTTTAAACGGAACGCACGCGTCCATTCTGATTCCCGCCCTGTTCCTGATGGGAGCCCAATTGCAGTATATGGGCCGGTTGTTGGGTGTGGCCGATGTTCCCAAAAAGTATTGGCCGCTATTAATGCTGGCGAGTATTCTGAACGCTTGTATTGCCATGATCATCATGCGCTTCTTCGCCTAAGCCTGCGTTACAGATCCAATAAATACAAAAGGATTAGCATCCGAATGGCTGTTCCGTTCTTTCGATAATTTCATCCTGCAATTCCTTGCTCAGGTTGTGAAAATGGTCGCTATAACCGGCAACACGCACAATAAGATCTTTATGCTCTTCGGGGTTCTTTTGCGCATCCAGCAAGGTTTGCCGGTCAATCACGTTAAACTGGATATGGTGCCCGTCCAGGCTGAAATAGGAGCGAATCAGGGAGGCCATGTTTTCCAGCCCCCTCTCGCCGGATACGACGGCGGGGGTAAATTTCTGATTGAGCAGCGTTCCTCCTGTTTGCAGATGATCCATTTTTGCCGCCGATTTGATGACGGCTGTCGGGCCGTGGCGATCTGCGCCCTTGTCGGGAGAAATCCCTTCGGACAGGGGCTTTTTTGCGAGTCGCCCATTGGGGCTGGCTCCCATCACAGAGCCGAAATACACGTGACAGGTGGTGGGCAGCATATCGATGCGATAAGTTCCACCCTTGCGGTTGGGGCGTCCGGTCACCTCGTCATGGTAGGCGCGAAACGCCTGAATCATCAATTCATCGGCGTAATCATCGTCATTTCCATACGTGGGCGTTTTTTCGCGTATCCAATAGTAGATGCGGTCATGTCCGGCGAAGTTTTCCCGGAGCGCGGTCAGCAGTTCCTCCAGGGTAAAACGCTTTTGATCAAATACATTGTATTTGATGGCAGCCAAACTGTCGGTCAACGTGCCGATGCCGACCCCTTGAATGTAGCTGGTATTGTAGCGGGCGCCGCCGGCGTTGTAATCCATGCCTTTTTTTATACAATCATCGACGCAGATGGACAGGAACGGTGCAGGCATCCGGCCGGCATAGAGTTTTTCGATAATGTGGTTGCCCTGAACTTTGATGTCGATAAAATAATGCAGTTGTTGCGTAAACGCTGCGAATAATTCGTCATATGTTGTGAAATTGACGGGATTTCCGGTTTTACATCCCAACTGTTTGCCGGTGAAAGCATCAAATCCATTTGCAAGGGTCAATTCCAGAATTTTGGGCAGGTTGAAATAGCCGGTCAGAATGTAGGCTTCTTTACCGAACGCGCCCGTTTCGACACAACCGCTGGCGCCGCCCTGTCGGGCATCGATGATGGATTTTCCGGCATTCAACAGTTCCTGGATGATTGAATCGGTGTTGTAAAAAGCCGGTTGTCCCCACCCTTTCCGGGAGATTTCGCAGGCTTTTTTCAAAAATGCAGGCGGCGTTTTTTGGCTGATCTGCACATTTGAGCTTGGCTGCAACTGCTTCAGTTCATCCATGGTTTCCAAGATAAGATAAGAAACTTCATTGACACCGTCCGAGCCGTCGGCGGCAACGCCTCCGGTGTTGAGATTGGCAAAATCGGTGTACGTGCTGCTTTCTTTCAAAGTGATGCCGACCTTGGGCGGGGCAGGCTGGTTGTTGAATTTAATCCAGAAACATTGCAGCAGTTCTTTGGCTTGATCGCGGGTCAGGGTTCCGGCCTCAATTTCCTGCCGATAAAAAGGATACAGATGCTGATCCAGCCGTCCCGGACTCAACGCGTCCCAGGGATTGATTTCCGTGGTTACGCCCAGATGGACGAACCAGTACATTTGCAAAGCCTGACGGAATGTTTGCGGACGGTGCGCCGGTACAACATCGCAGGTAGCGGCAATTTCCAACAGCTCCGCCCGGCGCTCGGGATTGGATTCGACGGCGGCCATTTGACGGGCCAATTCCGCATTGCGCCCGGCATAAAGAATGATTGCGTCGCAGCAGATGCTCATGGCTTCCAGTTCTACTTTTTTTTCATAGGCCAACGGGTCGGACAAAAAATCCAGCGAATGAAGTGTGGCGTGGATATCGGCTTGAAAATCAAGAAAACCTTTTTCGTAGATTTTTCCGTCCAGCACGGTATGTCCCGGCCCCCGCTGCTCCATGAATTCTGTGAAGATGCCACTTTCATAGCAATGCTTCCATTCCGGGGTCATATGCCGGAAAATCAGTTCGCGCAGAGAACGGTTGCGCCAGTACGGCATGATTTTTGCTTCATGGGTGTTGCGGACCGCATCGGTTACTTTGAAGGAAATATATCGGCGGCTGTCCATCACGTCGAGATCTTCCAACGTGTGGCAGCAAAGTTCCGGGAAAGAGGGAGAGTATTGGGGCTGCTCGCCTTTTTCCCCGACAATCAGTTCGCCGTCGCCGATCCATAGTGTTTTGCTTTCCATAATGTGACGAAAAGTCAGCGCGCGAAGAATGGGGGTCTCCACAGTTCCTGCGTACTGCTCATAAGCTTCGGTGACTGCCGTCGCCCGTTCTATCGATAGATGGGGAACCGCCGAATGGCTTTCCTTTCTCAGTTTGCGAATTCGTTCGTTCATGCCGCGTTCTTCCAAGTTAGGCGCCTCCTATGGTGACGATGGGATGGCATTGTTGCAGAATGGTTTTGATCCGGTTCAGCCGTTCCGGCGAAGGAGCGGAGAATTGCCCTGAAGCGTAAGTCCGCCCTGTGCGCAGGTATTTACTGCTTCCGGTATTGTGGTACGGGAGCAGGTCGATTTGCTGCAGATTCAGAGAACGGCAAAAATCGGACAGCGCCCGGATATGCGCATCGTCGGCATTAAAACCTTCAATGAGCGGAATTCGCAAGATGATGGCCGCGCCGCTGTCGCTGAGGCGGCAAAGATTATCGAGAATCAGCCGGTTGTTTCGACCGGTATGTTTCTCGTGCAAGGTCGAATCCAGATGCTTCAGGTCATAGAGAAACAGATCGGCGCAATCCAGCATCCGGGCCAGATTTTCATAGGGAACATGACCGCAGGTATCAATTGCCACAGATATGCCCCGGGATTTACAGGCCTGCGCCAGCGCTTGCGCGGCTTCCGCCTGGCACAAAACTTCACCGCCGGAGAAAGTGACGCCGCCACCCGATTGTTCATAAAACACGCGATCTTTTTCGATTTCAACGGTAAGCTCTTGGATGGATGCCCTGTGTCCGGCGATTTCGCGGGCACCGTGAAAACAATAATCGAGACAATGACCGCAGGCATGACAGAGAATGCGGTCTGTTGCGATATCCGCACCGGTCCGGCTGATGGCGGCGGCGGGACAAGCCGAAAGGCATTGTCCGCAACGGGTGCATTTTTCAGAGTTATAAAGAAGCTCCGGCTTAAAAGATTGACTTTCCGGGTTGTGACACCAACTGCAACGCAACGGGCAGCCTTTGAAAAAAACGGTAGTTCGGATGCCGGGTCCATCATGGACGCAAAACTTCTGGATATTGAAGATCAGCGGCTGCTTCATTTAGCGATGCTTTTCCGGTTTTTTTCCGCTTCTGCTTCCGGCTTGCCGACGACGAGAAGTCGAACCATTTTATTGGTGTAGTTTGCCCAGTTGTGGGGGATTGTCGATGGATAGTGGGCGGAATCGCCAGGGAAGAGTTCCAGCTGCTGCTCGTGAATAAACAAGGTCAAAGTACCTTCCAACACATGGACAAATTCTTCGCCGGCATGTGGATAGGGTGCAATGGGTTCGGCGCTGTTGAGGGGAAGTATTTCGATCAGACGGGGCAGTAAAGTCAGATCCTGTGCCGGAGCAGACAGATGATAATGAATAAAGCGGTCGGAATCTACCTGCAACACTTTTTTCTCGTAACTGCGCATTACATAGTGGTGCTGTTGGCGCGGTCCGGCAAAAAAGTAGGCGAGTTCAACGCCGAGAGCTTGTGCAATGTTGGACAGGGAATCGGTAGCGACGTCGGTAAGGCCCCGTTCGAGTTGCGACAAAAAACCTATGGAAAGATGGGTGAGACGGCTGACATCTTTCAGGGTCAATTTATTTTGTACGCGGAGATCCTTGATTTTTTGGCCGATTGTTTTACTCATTCCGACTCCTTGCTGTAAAAGTGAATTTATTTGCCGTTAATTTCATTATACAGAAAAAAATATGCAAATCAACGCAAAAATTATTTGTTCGTGAAAAAGCGTCCCCGGTTTTTTAAAAATGCGTTTTCTATTTCTTTCAAAAGAGGTAAAATGAAATCGTTGAAAAAAGCTTGGGAGTAACAACAGATGAACAGAGTTTTTGAGATACAAGTGAAACTATTGCAGCATATTGCTTTGCTGGAAAAACAAAAGTTGGAGCGAGACTACCCGCTTGATTGGGAACGAATCCATCTGGCCAGCTGCGCAAAAATCGGCCTGCTGCTGGCAGGACGGCGGGGTGTCGATCCGGAGACGGCAGCCATTGCTTGCGCAGTGCATGATTTTGGACGGATACTGACGGGAAAACAAGAAAACCATGCGGCGAATGCTTATCAGCCGCTCAAGGAATTTCTGGGTGTCTGTGGCGATTTTTCACAATATGAAATCGAAACGCTGGCGCAAGCGGCTCGAAATCACAGCAATAAGCAGGAGATTGGCGCTCCGTTGGAGGAAATAGTGAAAGACGCGGATGTCTTGGACTGCCATCAATATGGACAGATATTGGAACGGCAGGAACAGCGGGATCGGCTGCAACAAGTACTGGCGGAACTCGGCCTGGAGAACCATTCCTGAGCTTTGACCGGAGTCTGTACCTGAGTGAGCCGACAGTTGGAAAGGTGGGAACCCGATGAACAAAATTGAGGAATTGCAGCGAATTATATCAGGCAGTGACAACATCGTGTTTTTTGGTGGAGCAGGGGTATCAACCGAAAGCGGAATTCCTGATTTCCGGAGTGTGGATGGACTGTATCACGAACAATACAAGTATCCGCCGGAAACAATATTGAGCCATACTTTTTATCGCAATCACACGGCGGAGTTCTTCGATTTTTACAAAAAGAAGATGATTCTTCCTGCAGCCAAACCCAACAAAGCGCATGCCAAGCTGGCAGAACTGGAACAGGCCGGAAAACTGAAAGCCGTTGTTACGCAAAATATCGACGGGTTGCATCAAATGGCGGGAAGTAAGAATGTTTTGGAATTGCATGGTTCTGTAAAGCGCAATTATTGCTTGCAGTGCGGGAAGTTTTACGATGAAATCTTTGTTTTGCAGAGTGATGGAGTTCCCGCCTGTGAATGCGGTGGAACCATCAAACCCGACGTGGTGCTCTATGAGGAAGGATTGGACCGGGAAACCATGCAGAAAGTGGCTTCCTATATTTCAAAAGCCGAGGTGCTGATTGTCGGCGGTACATCACTGGTTGTTTATCCGGCTGCCGGGATGGTCGACTATTTCCGGGGCAGCCAATTGGTTTTGATCAACCGGGCTTCCACTGCGGCCGACCACAAGGCCAGTCTTTTGATTCAGGACAGTATTGGCGAAGTTTTGGGACAAATTTCCGTAGAATAGTTTTTGGCAAAAAAAGCGTCCATGCAACTTTTTCAAGGTGCATGGACGCTTTTTCTTTTATCATGAGGCTTAGAAGTTGTCGAGATTGTGCCCGATTTTGATTAAGACGGCTTCCAGCGCAACCGCGTCGGCAGCGCTCATTCCGGCATAAATCCGGGCAGTGAGCTTGCTGGACACTTTTTGAAATACGGGCTGTAAATCCCGCCCTTTCGGAGTCAAACGAATAAAAGTAACTCGATTGTCCAGGGCACTCTTCGCCTTTTGCACATATCCATAGGCAACCAGTTTATCGATCAGTACGGTGACTGTTGGTTTGCTGCGGTGGATGCGTTCCGCAATATCCTTCATGGTCAGTTCTTCGTTGGCGAACAGGTGAGCCATGATCTCTCCATGCGAAGGGACAATCCCTTCGATGCCGTTTTGCGACAGCTCCCGCAGCATTAATTTGTTTGCATTCTCGTGAATGCGGCTAATCAGGCTGATCGCATTTCCTTGTTTCATACCCATATCTTAATTAGATATCGAAATTATGTCAAGAGAGAATCCAAGGGAATTGGCTGCAGGGAATTCAATTGTTTTTGGAGAACGTTTCATCACAAAGAAAAAACAGGGAGTGAAAAGCTTGAAGCTGGCATCTTGGAATGTAAATGGATTACGAGCGTGCCTGGGGAAAGGATTTGCCGATTTTTTCGCATCGGCGTCAGCGGATATTGTCTGCGTGCAGGAAACCAAAATGCAACAGGGGCAAGTTGAGATCGCGTTTCCGGGGTATGAACAATATTGGAACAGTGCGGTCAAGAAAGGGTACTCGGGAACGGCTGTATTTGCAAGAGTGCAACCGCAGAACGTTTTCTACGGAATGGGCATGGCGGAACATGACCAGGAGGGCCGGATCATTACGTTGGAGTATGAGGATTTTCAGTTGGTAAATGTGTATACGCCCAATTCGCAACGGGGGTTGACCCGTCTGGAATACCGGATGCAATGGGAAGATTTGTTTCGTGAGCATATCAGACAATTGAACGCAAAAAAACCGGTGATTATTTGCGGCGATTTGAATGTCGCACATCAGGAAATCGATATCAAAAATCCAGCGTCCAACAAAAAAAATGCAGGATTCACGCCGCAAGAGCGCCAAAAAATGACTGAACTGCTGGACTCCGGGTTGACGGACACGTTTC
>CAZSRN010000114.1:0-1112 GCA_964609115.1 uncultured Veillonellaceae bacterium
CTTGATGAAGCAACATCCGCATTGGATGCCGAGAGTGAGCGGCTGGTGCAGGAAGCGCTGGACAAGCTGATGGTGGGACGGACTACATTTGTGATTGCTCACCGTCTATCGACCATTCAGCGGGCCGATACAATTCTTGTGTTGGAAAAAGGGCGTATGGTTGAATGCGGGCGCCATACTGATTTGTTGGATGCAGGCGGTTTATACTGCAAACTTTACAGCCTGCAGACGGAAGAAAGTAGTTCATAGGCTCGTAAAGGGAGAAACATCGTGGATCTGTTGTACAATATTTTGATGATCCTCGTGGCGGTCATCGCACTGCCGTTTTTTGCGTTCCGTTTTTTACGTGAGCGCCGTTTCCGTGAACGGTTGCGGCACAATCTTGGTTTTTTTTCATCGGAAACGCTGGCTAAGGTCGAAGGGCGTCGCCCTGTCTGGTTTCAGGCTGCGTCCGTGGGAGAAGTAGTGGCGGCCAGTTCAATTATCAAGGAGTTTAAACGACAGTTGCCGGACATACCGGTGCTGATTTCTTCCGGCACGGCCAGCGGCTACGAAATGGCGCAACGCATCTTATCGGAAGCCGATGCCATCATTTTTTATCCCCCGGATTTGCCGGGGTTGCCGGGGCGAATTGTGGAACGGATCCAACCCCGTGCCTATGTTCCTGTGGAAACTGAGTTATGGCCGAACTTTATCCGAGCTGCGCGACGACGCAGCATTCCTGTTGTTATGGTGAATGGCCGGATTGGGGAACGCAGCGTCGAACATTATCGCCGACTCCGCCGCATGTTTACGAAAATGCTGGACACGGTGGTGCGATTTTGTATGCAGTCTACCATTGACGCCCAATATGTAATCGAACTGGGCGCCGATCCCCATAAGGTCATCGTGACCGGGAATACAAAGTATGACCAGAATTACAGTATCGTGACAGAGACCGAAAAGAAGGCTTTTCTGGCGGAATTGGGCCTGTCTGCAGCTGGACCCATTCTGATAGCCGGGAGTACCCATCGTGGGGAAGAAGAAATTTTACTGAATGTTCTGCAGGAGGTTCGCACTGCATTTCCTACAGCAAAACTTCTATTGGCGCCACGGGATATTCCCCGCAGTGA
>CAZSRN010000114.1:1122-7033 GCA_964609115.1 uncultured Veillonellaceae bacterium
TCGGCGATTCCGGCTCCCTCCGACACAAATGTTATTGTACTCGATACGATTGGTGAATTGGGTCGGCTATATTGCCTGGCTGATCTGGTTTTTGTCGGCGGTAGTCTGGTTCCGCATGGCGGACATAATATTCTGGAACCTGCGGCACAGGGGAAACCGATCATTGTTGGGCCGCATATGTTCAATTTTAAGGATACCTATGCTCTGTTTTCTGGACGTAACGCTTGTGTGACCGTTTTGGACAGCCGGGAATTAGCGCAAAAAACGATCGAACTGTTGAAAAATCCAGCATGCATGGAACTCATGGGGCGGGAAGCGGCGACCATAGTGATGGAGAATAGAGGAGCCGCTGTCCGAACTGTCGAACATCTGAAAGAAATTCTGATGGAACGGGGAGAAAAATCATGAATATCGCCTGCATTATCCCGGCTCGTTTTGCCTCCAGCCGTTTGCCTGGGAAACCATTGCTGGATATTGCGGGTAAACCGATGATTCAGCATGTGGTGGAAAGAGTTCGGCAGGCGCAGCGACCAGCGCAGATTATCGTGGCTACCGATGATTTCCGTATTTTCGACGCTGTACGGAAATTTGGCGGCGAAGCCCGCATGACTTCCGCTGATCATCTGACGGGAACCGACCGATTGGCAGAAGTCGCCGCCGCATTGCCGGACGTGGATCTGATCTTGAACGTACAGGGCGATGAACCTTTGATTCCGCCGCAGGCGCTTGATTCGCTCATCGCTGCATTTGATATGGATGCCGGTTTGCAGATGGGGACCTTGATGACGCCCATGGCTGAAGAAGAACAGGATAATCCGGCGGCGGTGAAAGTCGTCGTTTCGATTGACGGGTACGCCCTGTATTTTTCCCGATCACTGATCCCGTTTCCCCGACATCGGGGTCCACAGTGGCGATGTTTTAAACATCTTGGCGTTTACGCTTATCGACGGGACTTTCTGCTTCGATTCGCCGCATTGCCGCCATCTCCGCTGGAACTGTCGGAATCATTGGAACAGCTTCGTGCACTGGAACATGGCTTTCGTATCCGGGTGATCGAAACACCGTTTCAATCGATCGGCGTAGATACGCAGGAGGACTTGGAGCAGGCGCGGCGTCTTTTTCAAAGCATTCAGGAGGAATCCAGATGACAAAAACGGTCCATATCGGAAGTGTTGCGGTCGGTGGCGGATGCCCGCTTGTTCTGATTGCCGGCCCTTGTGTGATTGAGGGAGCAGAGCGGACATTGCGGATTGGGCGGGAAATTGCCGCCATTGCCCATCGACTCGGTATGCCTTATATCTTCAAAGCCTCTTTTGACAAAGCCAATCGTTCTTCCTTTCACGCGTTTCGAGGGCCTGGTCTGGAGGAAGGGTTGCGCATATTGGCAATGATTCGGCAGGAACTGGGCGCGCCGGTGCTAAGTGATATCCATGAAGCGGCGCAAGCCGCTCCGGCGGCTAAGGTGCTGGATATATTGCAGATTCCGGCTTTTCTTTGTCGTCAGACCGATCTTTTGCATGCTGCGGCGCAGACTGGGCTTCCGGTCAATGTGAAAAAGGGGCAGTTTTTGGCACCCGCCGAAATGCAAAATGTCGTAACCAAGCTGGAGGAATCCGGCTGCCGATCCATTCTGCTGACGGAACGTGGTTCCAGCTTCGGCTATAATAATCTTATGGTTGATATGAGATCGCTGACTATACTGGGATCTTTCGGCTATCCGGTCATATTTGACGCTACTCACAGCGTGCAGTTGCCTGGGGGTGGCGGTGATCGTTCCGCTGGGCAGCGTGAGTTTGTGTTGCCGTTGGCGCGGGCTGCGGCTGCGGTGGGAATGGATGCGCTGTTTTTGGAAGTTCATGATAATCCTGCCGAAGCCCTGTCAGACGGGCCCAATATGGTGCCGCTGTCTGAATTGGAAGGATTGCTGTCACAGGTACTGGCTGTGGATCGGGCTGTAAGGAGGGTGTGACATTGTATGGTGAACAGGCGCGACGTTGCCTTGAAATTGAGGCAGGCGCCGTGAAATCTTTAATTTCACGTATTAATGGCGAATTTGACAAAGCCATTGAAATGATTCTACAGTGCCAGGGACGGGTCGTAGTCACCGGAATCGGCAAATCCGGCTTAATCGGCCGTAAGGTTTCGGCAACACTGGCCAGTACAGGAACACCGTCTTTTTTTCTGCATCCCTCTGAAGGTCTGCATGGAGATATCGGCATGGTGACCGGCGAAGATATTGTGCTGGCTTTTTCCAATAGCGGTGACACAGCCGAATTGATCGGTTTGCTGCCGGCGCTGAAACGTATTGGCGCTCGCATTATTGCGCTTTGTGGGCGTGAAGGGGGAACGCTGGTCCAAAATGCAGATTTATTTATTGATGTGGGTGTGGAACGGGAAGCTTGTCCTCTTGGACTGACACCGACCGCCAGTACTACGGCGGCGCTTGCCATGGGGGATGCCATGGCCATGGCGCTTTTATCGGCACGCAAATTCAGTGCTGAAGATTTTGCCGTATTTCATCCCGGCGGTGCATTGGGACAAAAATTGCTGACAGTTGCCGACCATATGCATAAAGGGGAAGACAACCCGGTGATTCTGACAGGAAAAACAGTGCGCGAAGCCTTGTTCGTCATTACTGCCAAAGGATTGGGAGCCACATCGGTAATTACTGAAGACGGAGTGTTGCAGGGGCTTATTACGGATGGCGATATCCGGCGGGGGTTTGCCAAAGGCAACGATTTTTTGGACTGGAAAGTGGAAGAGTTTATGACCCGTACTCCCCGGACCATCCGGCCGGAGGAATTGGCGGCTGCTGCCTTGCGCCGAATGGAGGCCAACCGACCGACACCTATTACCGTTCTGCCGGTAACCGATTCCGACGGCAAAGTGAACGGTATGTTGCATATTACTGACCTGTTGCGTCGTGGTATGGTATAATATGGTCTGGCAGTATGTTTTGCTCAAGGCGTTCAGCCGACTGTTGTGTCAATTGCCTTATTCCATGGTATTACGACTCGGGGCCGGGGTCGGATTCTTGCATTGGTTTTTGGGTCATAGTCAGCGTCGGCGGGCGACGGCCCAGCTACAGGAGCATCTTGGAGTATCGGCGGACAAGGCTGCTGGCATCGCACGACAAATGTTCCGCAACATTGGCAGGACGCTGCTGGAAGTTTTGTATATTCCGGCATTGACGCCGGAAAAACTGGAACGGTGGGTGACCATCGAAAATTTGCATTATTTGACTGAAGCCATGTCTGCCGGACAGGGAACCGTTATTCTTACTGCGCATTTTGGATGTTGGGAATGGATGTCGGCCCGGTTGGTGCAGGCGGGATTTCCGGTAGCGGCTATTGCAGAGACGCAACCCAGTCCGGGGTTGGATCAATTACTAAACGAACATCGCGCCATGGTGGGCCTCGAGCCTTATGCGCGGGGAAACTCGTTGATAGCTGCGATGAAGGCGTTAAAGAGCGGATATATCTTGGGATTTTTGGCTGATCAGGATGCCAAGGCGAATGGAGTATTCGTAAATTTTTTTGGACGACTAGCCTCGACTCCCAAAGGGCCGGCAGTGTTTGCCCAACGTTGCCGTGCTCCGATCGTACCGGCGTTTATCGTCAGGCAACCGCGACGGGGACATCGGATTTTATTATCCCCGCCGATTTACGGCAACGGAACTGACGATCCCGAGCAAGAGATATTGAGACTTACGGATCAGATGACTCAAGTGATGGAAGAGAGGATCCGCCGGTACCCGGACCACTGGTGGTGGTTCCAGCGGCGCTGGATTACGGATCCGAAGACAGGAGAAGCGAGTGGAGTCAAAAGGTAAGAAATGGATTATCGGATTCGTCATCGCTGCGATTATTGCAAGCGGGCTCTATTATTTTTTGCGGGAAGAGCCCCTGGAAGATACGCGCAAAGAGAGCGTCGTTACCCGAATGGCGTTTAGCGGCTCTCACCTGACGGAAACACAGGACGGTAAACTCCTCTGGGATCTGACGGCTCGGATTATGGAAGTGGACCCCAAGACCCAATGGGTCTATATGACTGACTTGGCCGGTACCATTTTCCGAGAAGACGGGACAAAAATTGATGTGGTCGGAAAATCCGCAGTGGTTGACCCAAAAACACGCAATGTTGAAATATCCGGCGGGGTAGAGATGAAAGCGAGCGACGGGGCGACATTCAAGGCGGAGAAGAGCCGCTACGCAGCTAAAGAACGGAAAATTTTCGCTTCTGGATCTATTCAGGCGACCAAGGACGATTATGTCCTGACTGCCAACGAATTGGAAACCGACGACAAATTCGACCTTATCATCGTTAAGGGAAAAGCCCGCATTGTCAAAGGAGGGCCCGCACAATGAAACATAAAAACTTTTGCAGACCAGTAATCTGTGCAGGAATTGCAGTGGTCTGGGGTCTTTTGTTGATAGCTCCGGTGCTTTACGCAGCGCCGGAACAAACAACGACATCAACCCAATTGGAAGGAGATGTAATTACTTATACTTCCAAAACGGGAGTGATGACGGCGCAGGGCGGCGTAAGGATGACGCAGGGAAAGGCAGTTTTGACGGGTGATACCGGCGAATACAATACGAAAACCAAGGAAGCGGTGGTGACCGGCAATGTCAAGGTCATCAAGGAGGACAGCACATTGACTGCCGCTGAAGTCCGTTCGTTTGACGACATGAAACGACTGCAGGCAACCGGAGATGCATTGTTGGTTAATCCGAACAGTACGGCAGCCGGTCCCCGGATGGAATATTTTCCTGAGCGCGAATACGCAAACATTACCGGCGGAGCCCGCTTGACCAATAAGGATGCAGTATTGACATCCCAGGCCGCCGAAGCTTTTTTTAAGGAAGACCGGGCTGTGGCGGACGGGAATGTGCATATTGTGAGTGATGCCCGCAAGCTGGATGCTGTTTCCGATCATGCCATTTACTACGGGATTAACGGGAAAAATGGCAAAGCCGATCTGATTGGCAACGTGCGGGCGGTTCAGGATGGAAATGTCTTGACAGGCAACCACGTTATCATGTACTTGGATGACAGCGCCATGGATACCGAAGGGCGTTCCAAATTAGTGATTACTCCCAAAAGCAAACCAGAGACGGATTTACAGAATAGCCCCAAAAAAACTAAAGGAAATTTGTAATCATCCATGTATATTCAGACAAAAGATTTAAAAAAGTCTTACAAAGGCCGCGAGGTTGTCAAAGGAATCAGCGTGCGCGTAGATCAGGGATCGGTTGTCGGCTTGTTGGGGCCCAACGGCGCAGGAAAGACCACGACTTTTTACATGATTGTGGGCTTGGTGAACCCGGATTCCGGAAATGTCATTATTGACGATACGGATGTTACCTATATGCCGATGTATAAACGTTCCGGCTTTGGTATCGGCTATTTGCCGCAGGAACCCTCCGTATTCCGCAAATTAACGGTGGAGGAAAATCTGTGGGCCATGTTGGAAACAACAAAAATGTCCCGTACCCAACAAAGGGAGAAAGCCGAGAGCCTGCTGGAGGAGTTTCGCATTACCCATGTGAGGGGCCGCAAGGGGATCGAGCTGTCCGGCGGTGAACGCAGGCGGGTTGAGATTGCTCGAGCGTTGGTTACCGACCCCAATTTTTTACTTTTGGACGAACCCTTTACCGGCATTGATCCGATTTCACTCGGTGAATTGCAGGGAATGATCGGTTATTTAAAGGAACGGGGAATCGGCGTTTTGATCACCGACCATAATGTTCGGGAAACTTTGGCTATCGTGGATAATGCATATATTGTCAATGAAGGGGAAGTCCTTATTTCCGGTGATAGTCAAACGATCATCGACAGTGAAGTCGCTCGCAAATTTTATCTCGGCGATAAATTTAAACTCTCACAGGCTCTGACGGTTGCCGCCGTG
>CAZSRN010000115.1:0-6943 GCA_964609115.1 uncultured Veillonellaceae bacterium
AACCGCTTTGCGGTTACTCCAAAAACAATCCGCAAAGATCTCGACAAGCTCGAAAACATGGGATTGTTGGATCGCGTCCATGGAGGCGCGGTATTGAAGCAATCCGGCAGTAATGTTTTCCCCATCGAACAACGGAAACAGCAAAACTTATCGGAAAAGCAGCGAATTGGCGCCGCTGCCCTGGAATATATTCAAGAAGGCGACAGTATCATTATCGACGGCGGAACTACTACCTTGGAATTAGCGCGATTACTGGGCGAAAAGAAGGTTCTGGTGATTGTAAACGATTTGAAGATTGCGTTGGAACTAATGAACAAGCCCAATGTTGATTTATTCGTCACCGGCGGACGCTTGCGAAGAGAAGGCGCTTATACGTTGCTGGGACGCGATACCGAACGCATATTGGAAAAGTATAAAGCAAAAAAAGTGTTTTTAGGCACAACCGCATTGGATTTGGAAAGCGGCTTATCCGTTTTGAATTCCGATGAAGCTGAAGTGAAAAAGGCTATGGTTTCATCCGCCCAGGAAGCCATCTGTCTGGTGGATTACAGCAAGTTTCACCATGTCGCTTTTGCGCCGTTTTGCGCTCTTCAAAAAATCAGCACGATTATCACGGATAACCGAATTTTGCCTGAGGAACAAGAAACTTTGCAGCAACGCGGTGTTCACGTTCATGTTGTCTGATCCATACAATGAAATAAATACCCGAACCAAATTAGACAAACCAAAAACCACAAAAATGAACATTTAAAGACGGAAGGAAGAATGCGACATGGAAATTCGTTATGCTCATCATCCCGAAGATTTTAAAACGTATACCACCGAAAAAGTGCGACAGGAATTTTTGATTCCGGAAGTTATGGTCCCCGGTAAAATCACCCTTGTATATAGTCATGTGGATCGCATTATCGCCGGCGGCGTCGTTCCCCTCGAGCCCCTTGCCCTGGCAGCCGGCAAGGAAATGGGCGTGGAATACTTTCTGGAACGCCGAGAGCTTGGCATCATCAATGTCGGCGCACAGGGAACCGTCACTCTGGATGGTGAAAAACACATTCTCGACAAAACAGACGGCTTATATGTCGGCATGGGAGTAAAAGAAATCCTTTTTTCCAGCACCGATCCCAAAAATCCCGCTCACTTCTATATCAACAGCACCCCGGCCCACAAAGCCTATCCCACTACGAAAATTTTGCGGAAAGATATCGTTCCGCGCGAACTCGGCTCCTTGGCTCAGTCCAACGCGCGTAAAATCTACCAATATATTATTCCGCCAAAAGTTCAAAGCTGTCAGCTCGTGATGGGCATGACCGCCTTGGAAGTGGGCAGTATGTGGAACACGATGCCGACGCATACGCACGAGCGCCGGATGGAGGTTTATTTTTACTTTGACCTGCCTGAGGAAAATGTTGTTTTTCATATGATGGGGCAACCGACAGAAACCCGGCATATAGTTCTTCGCAACGAACAAGCCGTCATTTCGCCCAGCTGGTCCATTCATTCCGGAGTCGGCACCGTCAACTATACTTTTATCTGGGGTATGTGCGGAGAAAACCAGACCTTCGACGATATGGATCATGTTCCCATGAGCGCTTTAAAATAGCGATTGCCGCCGCATTCTACGACTGATTGTTTTGCCCGAAATTCCCGGCTGTACAAAAAGTTGCTCATAGTTGTTGCTTGTGAAATAAATCGTTTTAGATAAAATCGCAGCGATCACGCATAGGGGGGTGAGAATGGGTCGACCTTGCGATATTTATTTGTTTCGCATTCAGCCGTGCGCCGTTTTTTCCGTATGGTCCGCTTTTTTCGGGACAAGAACCAACTAAAATAAATCTTATTGAATTTGAGGAGGAAACCCCATGTCAGAAGAAAAAAAATATGTTTACTCGATCAAGGATATTCCCTATATTTCTCTTACCGATAAGGCAAAAACCCGCTTTGTTCTTGGCAAAGACATTTTAATCAGTTTCATTGAACAGGAACCCGGCGCTGAATTTCCAGTTCATGCCCATGAGTGTGAACAAATGCTCGTCATTTTGGAAGGTTCCGAAGAGCATGAAATCGACGGAAAAATCATTCACATGGAAGCAGGCGATGTCTGTGTGCATCCGGCCAATGTCCCTCATGGCGGCCACTCCGTAACCGGCTTCAAGGGAATTGACATTTTCTCGCCGCCGCGTGATTCACATGTAGAATTAATGAGAAAGCACGGACAAATCAAATAACGGTTTTGTGCGCAAACAATTGTATCCAAAGAGATCATAAACCTTGAAACTGATGTAGTTTGCCAAAGTACCGTCACAATAAAAAGGAGGATATGTGTATGAAAAAGACCTCATGTTTATTTTTGGCTCTTGTCTTTTTGGTCAGCGCAATCGGCTTAACCGGTTGCGGCAAAAGCACCTCTCCTGAACCGGCGAAAACTGCGGCTCCCGCTTCTATTACGATGAAACTCGGCCATTTTGCCAATGCCACCCATCCAGGCAACCTGGCTGCGGAACAATTTGCGAAAAACGTTGAAAAGCGCACCAATGGGGCGATTAAAGTATCCGTATATCCCGATAATCAACTGGGGTCGCCACCTGAACTGCTGGAGCAAAACATTCTCGGCGCCATTGATATGAGTCTGGGAACTCAAGGTTCTTTGGACAAATATTCCAAGAAGTTCGCTGCCGTAATGCTCCCCTTCATTTTCCGAAACTATGAACATGCGTACAAAGTACTGGATGGTCCGTTTATGAAATGGGCGGCTCCAGATCTGGAAAAACACGGACTCGTCTTCCTGTCCAATTGGGAATACGGCTTCCGTAATCTCACCAACAACGTACGTCCTATCGAAAAACCGGATGATGTAAAAGGGCTAAAGCTTCGGACACCACCGGAAATTCAGCTTCAATCCGCTATGGAAGCCCTGGGTGGAAACGTAACCAAAATTGCCTTCCCTGAACTATTCATGGCGATGAAACAAGGCGTTGTGGATGGTCAGGAAAATCCTCTGGCGGTTATTTATTTCAACAAATACTACGAAGCGCAAAAATATCTGGCAATTACCAACCATGTTTATAATTCCATGGTTCACGTCATCAGCAAAAAAGTTTGGGATAAACTGACTCCTGAACAGCAAAAAATCATCCGGGAAGAGAGCGTCGCCGCCGGCGCCATGATGCGCAAGCAAATTCAGGCGGAGGAAAAAGATCTGATCAAGAAGTTGGAAGAAAAAGGCATGAAAGTCACGTATCCAAACCAAGCGGATTTCAAAGCCAAAATGAAACCTGCGTATGACAAAATTGCCGCTTATGCCGGCAAGGAAAATGTCGACACCTTTATCAAGATGGCCGAAGAAGTAAAATAAGCGCCTTTTCATGTAAAACCCGGACTGGAATGACCTTTGCAAATCAGCTCAGTCTGGTCCGGGTTTTATTTTTATCTCTGTTTTTCAGCAAGCTGAGATAACTGAAGATTCTGTGTGACAAGGAGTTGTTCTTTAATGCTAACTCTTGCGATCTTTACCGTATTGGTGCTGCTGATGTTTATGGGTATTCCCGTGGCCATCAGTATGGGGTTGACAGCCATGCTGTTTTTCGTCGGTCTGGGAGAACCCCAATATTTGACCATGGTAGCCCAACGGATGTATTCCTCCACGACAGGCTTCACCTTGCTCGCCATTCCCTTTTTTATCATGGCCGGCAACCTCATGAATACAGGCGGCGTGACTACGCGTATTTTTCGCTTCGCTTCGGCATTATGCGGACATCTCTGGGGCGGGCTGGCGCAAGTGGTCATTGTAGCTGCCGTTATCATGTCCGGCATGACCGGCGCCGCCGTTGCGGAAGCGGCGGGGCTGGGGATGCTATCCATGAAGGCCTTGCCCGAACGCGGTTTTGGCCGCTGTTTTACCGCCGCCATCACCGGTGCCGCCGCAACGATCGGTCCGGTTATTC
The DNA here is from genome assembly GCA_964609115.1 of uncultured Veillonellaceae bacterium. Classification (GTDB taxonomy): domain Bacteria; phylum Bacillota; class Negativicutes; order UBA1444; family UBA1444; genus UBA1444. The sequence goes on from CAZSRN010000115.1 coordinate 3,942, forward strand.
CTCCCAGCATTCCGTTTGTTATATACGGAACACTGACCGGTGTTTCTGTCGGTTCATTATTTATTGCCGGATTTGTTCCAGGGTTTTTGATGGCCTTGGTCATGGGCATTGCCGTCTATTTCATCTCAAAGCGCCGCAATTATCCACGGCAGCCACGCGCTTCGATGCATGAAGTGTTGGCCAGTTTCGCCGATTCTATTTTGGCCTTGTTGACACCGATCATTATCATCGGCGGAATCCTGTCCGGTATATTTACTCCGACGGAGGCTTCCGTCATTGCCTGCGTCTATGCACTGATTCTAGGCGTATGTGTCTACGGCGAAATCAAAGTCAGCGAGTTGCCCCGAATTTTTTGGGAAACGATTCTGAGCACCCTGCGAATTATGTACATCATCGCCATGGCCGGTTTTTTCGGTTGGCTGCTGATATATCAAAGAATTCCGCAACAAGTTATTGCCGAGCTTTCCGCACTGAGTTCAAATCCCAACGTCATTATGGGAATTTTTATCTTTATCTTGTTGATTCTGGGTTGCTTCATGGAAGGTATTGCCATTCTGGTTATTACAATTCCTGTGTTTATGCCGATCATCACGCAATACAACATTGATCCGGTTCAATTCGGCGTCGTAATGATTCTCTGCTCGATGATCGGGCTGCTGACGCCGCCGGTAGGCATGTGTCTGTATACGATGTCGAGCATCAGCAAAATTGATATCTGGACCTTGAGCAAGGAACTGAGCCCGTATATCGTCGGCATTACTTTGGTAACCATAATCTGCGCGTATTGCCCGAGTCTCGTATTATGGCTGCCCAATTTGCTGAAATAGCGCGGACTGGATAGGAGGGTTTCAAGAGTGCAAAACACACCCGGTTTTTCAAAACAATTTGACTCATTCATCACTCAGATAATACGCAACGTGTGTATTATCATTTTTACGGCAATTGCCCTGTTAATGGTCATTAATGTTTTTAACCGTTTTCTGCCCATTTTTAATGTATCCTGGTTTGATGAAATTATGGAAGGCTTATTCGCCTGGTTGGTGTTTTTGGGCGCTGCCGAATTATGGCGGGAAAACGAGCATTTCACAGTTACTTTCCTGCCGGACTGGCTGCATGGCACAAAAAAGGGCGACGTATTGGAAATCCTGCTTGATTTGACCAGTATGATCTTTTTGATCGTATTTACCTACTATGCCTATGTTTTGACCAACCGTTGCAATGATATAACCCCCGTCCTGGAACTGCCGAAATATCTGTTGTATCTTTGCATGCCTCTTTCCGGTCTGATCATGCTGGTCCACAGTCTGCGGAAAATGCTTGCAAGTATTTGTCATTTAATCCACCCGCAAAAAGCGCTACAATAGTAGTATCTGACTAGTACCTGAAATTATACAATAAAAAAAGCGAGGCTACGTCAATCATGAAAGAGTTAAAATTTCACGGAAAATCCATCATCATCGGCAGAGGTTCAGTTTCTGCGATCAAGGACATCGGCGCAAAACGGGCGTTTCTCGTCACCGGCGGTCGGTCCATGTTTGAAAACGGCGCAATCAAAAAGATTGAAACGCTGCTGAAGGAACAAGGCGCCGAGTTGTTCGTCCAGTCAGGAATCCCGGCCAACCCTCCACTGTCTGTCATCCAGCAGGGTCTCGCCGCAATGAAAACTTTTTTGCCCGATACGGTGATCGGACTGGGCGGCGGCTCAGCCATGGACAGCGCCAAACTCCTGGCTTTGTTCTATGAACATCAGGACTTGGAAATCGAGACGGCCTTTAAAACCGGCTTGCCCCAAACTCGTAAAAAAATCAATCTCATCTGCATTCCCGGCACCTCGGGAACCGCTTCGGAAGTAACCCCATTCGCCGTACTGACTTTTTCCGCCGACAATATAAAGATCGGCGCCAAATCGACGGCGTTGGTTCCCGACCTGGCAATTCTGGACCCGGAAATCACTTTGTCGATGCCTGCGCATGTAGCGGCTGAAACGGGGATAGATGCCCTAACTCACGCCATTGAATGCTTTACCAACAAGAGCGAAGATGATTTCACCGGTTGTCTCGCTGCCGGGGCGGTAGAAAATTTGTTTGCCTTTTTGCCGTCTTCCGTCAATAAAGGGGATATCGACTCCCGTGAAAAAGTTCATTACGCTCAATGCATGGCCGGTTGCGCTTTTGGCAACGCCGGTACCGGCATGGATCACGGAATCGCCCACGCATTTGGCGGTCGGTTCAACCTTGGCCACGGTCTGCTGAATGCCGTTGCACTGCCTCATGTTATCCGCTTCAACAGCCGGGATCCTTGGGCGAAAGAGCGGTTTGACTATCTGGCGCGCCGAATTGGCGTCAAAGATCTTGCCGCTGCGGTATTGGCTTTGAACCAATCTATCGGAATTCCGGCTTCGTTTGCCGCGATCGGCGTTCCTGCCGATGCATTTCATAAGGAATTTGAGACTTTGGTGGAAAACTCGCTCAAAGGTTCCACCCGTGCCAATCCGGTCCCGGTTACGCCTGAAGCTATGCGCGTTTTTTTGACCCAGGTATTCAATGGGACTCTGCCGGATTGATCCCTCCGTTCTTCCATGGATCCGCGATCAATTTCAATTATGAAAGGGGTTTTTAGCATGATTCTCGACAAATTCAATCTGACAGGCAAAGTGGCGATTGTCACCGGAGCCAGTCGCGGTCTCGGTCAAGGAATGGCTATCGGTTTGGCCGAGGCAGGCGCCGACTTGGTCGTAGTCGCCAGCAGTGCGCGCCTGCAGGAAACCGTAGACAAAATCAAAGCGCTGGGACGCCGTTGCGTTGGCGTGCAAGCGGATCTGAGCGACACAAAAGTCATTCCGCAAATCATCGATACCGCTGTAAAAGAATATGGCCGCATTGATATTCTCATTAACTGCGCCGGTATCATCCGCCGCGCTCCGGCCATCGAATTCTCGGAAAAAGATTGGGATGACGTCATCCAAATCAATCAGAAGGCAACCTTCTTCATGTGTCAGGCCG
>CAZSRN010000116.1:0-6937 GCA_964609115.1 uncultured Veillonellaceae bacterium
TTCAAACAATGGGGCAACAGGATGCAGAACGATATTACGGACGGAGTGGAATGGCTGGTCAAACAGGGAATTGCCGATCCCAGGCGCGTTGCAATTTATGGCGCGAGTTACGGCGGCTATGCCGTATTGGCCGGACTGGCGTTTACACCGGATGTGTATGCCTGCGGCGTTGACTACGTCGGCGTATCGAATATTTTTACCCTGCTCAAGACGATTCCGCCCTATTGGAAACCGCTGATGGCTGAGTTCTTTGAAAAAGTGGGGCATCCTGAAAAGGATGAAGAGTTGCTGAAAGCCATTTCACCGGTATTTCATGCGGATAAAATCAAAGCGCCGCTGTTTATTGCACAAGGGGCCCGCGATCCCCGCGTGAACAAGGCGGAGTCGGATCAGATGGTGGCGGCGCTGGAAGCGCGCGGCATTAAAGTGGAATACATGGTCAAGGAGAATGAAGGCCACGGGTTCCATAACGAAGAAAATCGCTTCGAATTTTACGAAGCGATGGAAAAGTTTTTGCAGGGCTGTCTGCAATAGCGGATAAGAGAGCCTTGCCCTGTGTTTTGTCAACTGAAAAATACTGTGCTAAAATAAATCCATGTTTGCAAAAACGGTGCGTTGAAGCATCTTTTGATTTTGGTGAAATAAGGTGAAAACTGGATGCAGAGGTTGAAGCTGGACTGTTTGCGGCCGGAAATGATTGCGGCCGTGAACGTGGTGGATTCGCATGGCCGCATGTTGATTCATGCGGGCAGACCCTTTCAGGAATCGCATATAGAAGCATTGAAAAACTTTGGGATCGGGTCTGTTTATGTCGAACTGCCGTCCTTTACAGCAGCTGCGCCGGAAGAACCGCTGCGCCCCGAACTCCAGGCTGAGGCGGGTAAGATTGTCCGGCAGTTCTATGATGATTTTAAAGGCAAAGGGGAAATGAAGGATTCGCCGATTCGCGACCTTGCTTCCCGTCTGGTGAATGAAGTCATTACCAATCGGGCCTTGCTCGTTCAATGTGTGGATTTGCGCGCACCGGACAATTATCTGGCGGGGCATGTGGTGCGTGTAGCCATGCTGTCCATCCTCATTGGACTGAAGAAGGAGTATTCCCCGGCAAAACTGCATGAACTGGCTGTTGGCGCATTATTGATGGATATCGGCGAAATGATGGTTTCACCGGATATCTTGAAGAAAACAGGCAAATTGACACCGGAAGAGATGGAACAAGTAAAAAAACATTCGGAATACGGGTTTGAGGGATTGCGCAAAAAACTTCACGGTGTGCCTGCGACATCGATTCACGTTGCCTATCAACATCATGAAAGTTTCGACGGCAGCGGGTATCCCCGCGGCATCGGCGGAACTGAAATTCACGAATATGCGCGAATCGCCGGGGTGGCGGATATGTTCGACGCGCTGGTATCGGACCGGCCTTTTCGCCATTATTACCTGCCCCATGAAGCGGTCAGCATTCTTCATGCTTTGTCCGGTCGTTTGCTGGACCCGGATATTGTTGCTGTTCTGACTGAACAGGTAGCGATATATCCGCAGGGAAGCCTGGTGCAGGTCGATACCGGCGAAACGGGCGAAGTGGAAAGCGTTAACCCACAGAATCCGGCGCGGCCCAAGATTCGCCTGTTAAAGGATTCCTGGGGAAATCGCCTCAAGGAGAAGGATCGGATGGATCTGGAGAAAAAAAAGAGCCGTTTTATTTCGAAAGTGTTGAAAGATCAGGAAATCATGGATTGGATTGTATCCTGACCGATTTTAACAATTTAAAAACCGCACCGATTCAGGTGCGGTTTTTTTGTTGAAAACTGACAAATTGATCGACGGGCTGCCCGGGCTGCACCATCGGGTCCACCATCTGATGGGGAGAAACTTCGGCAACCACCAGGGTGGGCCCGTCATGATTCAGCGCCCGGGCGAAAGCGGCGGCAAACTCACCGGGAGTTTCAGCCTTCAGGGCCCGAACACCGCAAATTTGCGCAAACCCTACAAAATCAAATGCGGCCAGAGCTACGGAAGTGTAACGGCTTTCGCAGAAAACGTTCTGCAACTGGCGAACCATTCCGAGCGTATGATTGACGATGATCACGCAGATCATAGGGAGCTTGTTCGCGGCAATCGTGTGGAGTTCCATGCCGGTCATTTTGAAGCCGCCATCACCGCAAATCGCAATTATTTTGGCGCGGGGGCAGGCAATCTGCGCTCCCATGGCAGCCGGCAGGCCGAACCCCATGGCGCCCATACCGCCGGAAGTGACCCAAGCTCGTGAATGGTGCAGGTCCAGATGCTGGGCGGCCCACATTTGGTGCTGGCCGACATCGGTGACCCAAACCGCCGAATGATTGCCGACGGCGCTGGACATATGCCGCATGATCCATTGCGGATTCAGCTCACTGGTGTCCAAGCAGGCCGGATCATCACGTCGCAGGGTGTGAATATGATCCCACCATTGTGTCAAAGAGGGACGAGGCCTGTTTTTCAGGCGTTTGACCAATTTGGACAATATCAGGCGAAGGTCTCCGACCAATTCGACATCGGCGGCAATATTGCGGCCGATTTCCGAGGCGTCCACATCCACCTGAATAATCGCCTTACCCGCCGTATACAGGCTTTTGTCGCCGGTGACACGGTCGCTGAGACGGGTGCCGACCGCCAGAAGGAGATCGGCTGCCGCCACAGTGCGGTTGGCGGCTTGATGTCCATGCATTCCGGTCAGACCCAGAAAGCCCGGCGTATGGGTGGGGAAAATCCCCAGACCCATCAAAGTGCTGACGACCGGAATTCGCAAAGTTTTAGCCAGCAGCAGGGATTCTGCCTGAGCATTGCCGGAGCGGGCGCCTCCCCCGATGATCATGACGGGGCGCTTGGCGGCGAGCAGGAGAGACAGGGCATTGTCCATGGCAGGTTCCGTGAGAGGCTCGGGTGTGACGGGGAGATGTGGGGCCGCCACTGCGGTTTCAGGCAAAAAGTCGCATTCTGCGGTAAGCACATTGCGGGGAACGTCCACCAATACTGGCCCGGGACGACCTTCACGCGCTACCGTGAAGGCTTCCCGCAGTGTGCTCGCCAGTTGCGATACATCTTGCACCAGATAATTGTGTTTGGTGATGGGCATGGTGATTCCCGTAACGTCGACGCCCTGAAAAGCATCTTGCCCGATCAGGGAAGTGACGACTTGCCCGGTGATGGCCACCATCGGAACGGAGTCCATAAAAGCGGTGGCCAGTCCGGTAACCAGGTTGGTTGCACCGGGACCGGAAGTGGCGACACAGACGCCGACCCTGCCGGAAGCGCGGGCGTATCCATCGGCAGCATGGGCGGCGCCCTGTTCGTGGACGGTCAGAACATGACGAATCGGGGCGTCGCGCAGAGCGTCATAGAAAGGCAGGATAGCTCCGCCAGGGTAGCCGAAGACCGTATCCACGCATTGTTCATGCAAACATTCGATGATGATGCGGCTTCCCGTCATGATCATGATTACTTTTTCAACCAGGGCATCATGCCGCGAAGTTCTTTGCCGACAGCTTCAATGGGATGCTCGGCGGCTTTTCTGCGCAGAGAATTGAACATGGGACGGTTGGCTTGATTTTCTAAAATCCAGGTTCTGGCAAAAGAACCGTTTTGAATCTCAGCCAAAATCTTTTTCATTTCTGCACGGGTTTGATCGGTAATGATGCGGGGACCGCTCACGTAGTCGCCAAATTCCGCCGTATCGCTGATGGAGTGGCGCATGGTCGCCATTCCGCCTTCATACATCAAGTCGACAATCAGTTTCATTTCATGCATGCATTCGAAGAAAGCGGATTCGGGCTGATAACCGGCTTCCACCAGCGTTTCAAATCCGGCGCAGATCAAGGCGCTGACGCCGCCGCAAATGATGGCCTGTTCGCCAAACAGGTCGGTTTCGGTCTCTTCTTTAAAGGTTGTATTCAGAACTCCGGCCCGGGTACCGCCGATACCCCGCGCATAGGCCAGGCCGATTTCCCGTGCCATTCCGGAACTGTCCTGATGGACGGCGAGCAGACAGGGAACGCCGGCGCCTTCGGTAAATTGGCGTCGTACCAAATGACCCGGCCCTTTCGGCGCGACCATGAACACATCCATGTCCGCAGGTGGCTGGATTTGGCCAAAGTGAATATTGAAGCCGTGCGCAAACGCCAATGCCGCGCCGGGTTTAATATTGGGGGCAATGTGTTCGCGATAGATTGCGGCTTGTTTTTCGTCAGGAATGAGAATCATGACAATATCCGCCCAAGCGCTTGCTTCTGCAACTGTCGCGACTTTGAGACCGGCGCTTTCCGCCTTGGTCCAGGATTTGCTGCCCTTATAAAGTCCGACCGTTACTTCGACGCCGCTTTCCTTGAGGTTCAGGGCATGGGCGTGTCCCTGACTGCCGTATCCGATAATGGCGACTTTCCGATCAAGCATAAGATCCCAATTGGCATCCTGATCATAATATAGTTTTTTCATTCCTACATTCCTCCTTCGTTATAGGGGCCCAGTTCGGCGAAGATGACGCCGATGAGTTTGGCGATTTGACGGTGCAGCCGTTCGGCTGCCGATTTTTCGCATAGAAGCACGGCCCGGAACCTTACTTCATCTGTCTGCGGCGCCGTAGCAAAGGAGAGACTTTCAATGGCGATTCCTCTTCGGTAACAAAGTCCCGTAAATCGAATCAGCGCGTCCGCCTGATTTCTGAGAACTACCGAAAGTACCTGTTTCATACGATCCCCTCCTTTCAAATTGCCACGCAAGCAGAAAACCCCCGACACTGCGCAAAACTGCGCGGCGTCAGGGGCGAAAATCGCGGTACCACCCTGCTTTGTACTCTGTTTCACCGGCTAATACCGGCTATCCCTTAACGTGGGCTACCGTCCCGACCTACTGCAAGAACAACTTCAATCGGGAAGCTCCCGGGCTACAGGAAAGGTCATGCAACGCCGGTTCGCACCATCCACCGGTTCTCTGAAGTCGCATTATACGGTTCCACTCCCGTTCATAACTTTTGACGTAATTTAATTGTTTCGGAATTTGTTTACATTATCGTTCGTTTTTATCGACATGTCAATACTAAATGTAAATATTTTTTATAGTAGGCCACCGTAATATGAAAATAGCATATACTATTTTAAAATCGACAGAGAAAAAACCGCATAATAAGGACCGGAGAAAGATCATCCTTCTGTGGAATGGATGGCAGGAATTTGTTGGACTCACCGCAAAATAAAGACAGAAGCAAAACAAAACGCAAAGGAGATTCTCTTGCATATTTTGCATTGTTCCCAACTGGGAAACTCCATGTTTCAAGACTTTATCCGCCAACTGCAGGTTGCGGGCCGGGAGGGCAAGGCAGGCCGGACGGCCTTGGTGCTGCCCAGTCCTTATTTGCTGGAACAAGCCCGAACTCAACTTCGCTTGACGGAATGCCCCGCATGGGAGTTTCCCAAAGTGTTGTCTCTGGATGAGTTGGCCGCACAGTTGGCGGGCTTGCCCAAAATCAGCCGGGTAGAGCAAGAACTGCTGATTGACGGAATTGTAAAGGAAACGGCAACAGACGGCTTGTTTCCCTATTTTGATAAAATTGTCGATTTTCCGGGCTTTGTATCGGCGCTGGCCCGCCTGTTCGATGAATTCAAAATGGCGTCGGTAATGCCGGATGAATTGGAAACGGCTGTGGAAGCCCTGGCGGATGAAGTGGAACGAAACACGGACCGGGATGCCGCTATTACCGGTTTGTTCCGGGCTTATCAGGAACGTTTGATGGAGTATTCGCTGATGGATGTCGGCGGGATGTACTGTTTGGCGGTGGACACGCTGGCGCAGGCGGAGCAGCCGTTACCCTTCGACCAAATATTCATGGCGGAGTTCTCGGTTTTATCTCCGTTGCGGCTGCAGTTGATCGAGCGGTTAAAACGCCGTGTCTCTATGGAAATCGGCATTTGTTTTGAAAAGAACAGGCCGGGGGTATTCCGTTCGGTGGAGCCGGTGTATCAGGCGTTGGTCGGGATGGGTTTTACGCCGGAGTTTCATTCGGAGACGGCGAAAATTTCTCCTGCGCTGTCGCAGCTGCGCCGCAACTTGTTTTGTGAGCGGGTTGAGCCGATGGAAAGAGCCGATGGAATTCAGCTGCAGCTTTGTCCCAACCGCTCAAAAGAACTGTCTGTGACGGCGGACGGCGTAAAAAAGCTGTTGGTGCAGGAACAATACAGTCCCCGGGAGATTGCGCTGGTATTGCAGGACCCGGGGGTTTATTCACAGCTGCGCGCTTTATTTGACGAGCGGGGAATCCCCGTGGACACGCCGGAAAGACTGCCGCTGTTGGAACGGGCTTTGCCGCGATTGCTTTTTGACTGGATCCGGCTGTTGCAGGAGCGCGGAAGCCGCTCCACCGCATTTGCCGTAATGAAGTCGCCTTATGTCAGGGATAAGCTGGAATGGGATTGCGACGAAATGGAAAAGTGCCTGTTGGAAGAAGTCCTGAAAGACTGGGAGGACTGGCCGGCAGCCATGCAGCGCCGCGCTCCGGCTGAAAACGTCAGCGAATCCTGGCGGCAGGGTTGGCAGGAGTTGCGTCAAAGAGGACAGGAATGGGCCGGTGATTCGACATGGGCGAATTGGGCGGAACGCCTGCAGGATTTTCTGTCCTGGATTGATGCACCGGCAGCAATCTGCCGCAGACGGATCGACGGCGTCTTGTCGCTGGAGGAAGCCCGCGCGGAAATGCAATGTTTGCAGGCCTTACAAGAAGCGGTAACGGAACTTGAGCAGGTGGCGGAAAAATTACGGCAACCGGAGGAGAAGGCCGGAGCAGGAAAATTTGCCGAAATGATTCGCCGTTTTCTGGCGGATGCAACAGTAACCTTGGTGGACCGGCAGGCAACGGGAGTGCAGGTGGTCACGCCGGAAACAGCCAGTGGCGCAAACTTTCGGGCAGTAT
>CAZSRN010000117.1:0-6916 GCA_964609115.1 uncultured Veillonellaceae bacterium
ACCGCCGGCAATCGAAACTCCGATGCCCACGATAATCATTCCGCTTGATCCTTCTCTTTCCCCCATGGCGAACATTCAGCGTTATTACAAGAAATATTCCCGGGCCAAAAGAGCCCAGGAATTGATACGTCAACAAATTGACCAATGTAAGGAAGATATTCAGTATCTTGAAAGCATCGCTCTCGCGCTGCAGGATATCATCACGCAGCAAGAGGTTCAGGAAATCATTCAGGAATTGGTGGAAGCCGGGTATATGCAAAAAGCCGGGCGGCCCCGCGCCTTTTCACGACCGTCGGAACCGCGAAAAATCTCTTTACCTTCCGGTTCCGTAATTTTTGTCGGACGAAACAACCGGCAAAACGACCTCGTCACGTTCAAAACGGCTCAACCCCGGGACTTATGGTTCCATACCAAAGATATTCCGGGCTCTCACGTTGTATTGCGCAGTTCCGGCGCAACGCCTTCTTCGCCTGAAATGGAAAAGGCGGCGCATCTCGCCGCCTGGTTTTCAAAAGCTCGTAATTCAGCCAACATTCCGGTGGATTATACCGAGCGCAGGCATGTCAAAAAGCCATCCGGCGCAAAACCGGGTTTCGTTATCTATGAAAAACAAAAAACTCTCTGGGTTACTCCCGATGCAAACGTCATTTCCGATCTCTTGCAGGAGAAGCTCAGACCGTCATCTCTTCAATAACCACACGATCGTCGCCATCTGTTTCGCCTAACTGCACGCTGACATTTTCCCGATGGGATGTCGGTACGTTTTTACCGACATAATCGGCGCGAATAGGCAGTTCCCGATGTCCTCTGTCGATCAACACCGCCAACTGAATGGTCTGGGGCCGGCCAATGTCCATGATGGCATCCAGTGCCGCCCGAATGGTTCGTCCGGTATACAGCACATCGTCGACCAAAATCACGTTTTTACCGTCAATTTGACCGGGAATTTTTGTTTCCCGCACAACCGGCTGATACCCTAGCCGTGACAGGTCATCCCGATATAACGTAATATCCAGAACCCCAAATGTAACAGGTGTAGCTTCGATCCGGCGGATTTCTTCCGCCAGGCGCTCAGCCAAAGGAACTCCGCGGGTGCGGATTCCTACGAGCACCAGATCGGCGCTACCTTTATTTTTTTCTACGATTTCATGGGCCACGCGGATCAGGGAGCGACGAATGGCATCTCCATCCATCAACAATGTTTTTTCCACCCATTTTGTCATGAAGATCACCCACCTTTCGATTCTTACCTGGAATGTCGAAGTTGCTCGATCAGCTGCTGCATGTCATTAGGCAACGGCGCCGTGAAACTCAGTGCTTCCCCGCTGCCCGGATGAGTAAAATAAATTTGTGAAGAATGAAGCGCCTGCCCTTTAATGGAAAAATATGCGCCTTGCGGCCCATATTTGGGGTCACCAACCAACGGATGCCCAATAAAGGCCATGTGAACCCGAATCTGGTGAGTTCGCCCTGTTTCAAGCTTGCAAGCGATCAGCGAATATCGCCCCAGGGATTCCAGCAACCGATAATGCGTCACCGCCGATTTGCCGCCTTGACGCACTACGGCCATTTTTTTGCGATCTTTGGGATGCCGCCCGATCGAACCTTCCACGGTTCCTTCCGCCTGCGACAATTTCCCATGAACGATAGCGATATAAACACGTCGGGCCGTATGATTTTTGATCTGTTCAGCCAGCGACACATGGGCCTGATCCGTTTTAGCTACCAACATCACGCCGGAGGTGTCTTTATCCAGTCGATGGACAATTCCCGGCCGGATAACGCCGTTAATCCCGGAAAGATCCCGACAATGGGCCAGCAATGCATTGACCAATGTTCCCTGCCGATTACCGGCCGCCGGATGCACGACCATACCCCTCGCCTTATTGATAACAGCCAGCTGATCATCTTCAAAAAGAATGTCTAATGGAATCGACTCCGGAATTACTTCGCAGGAAACCGGATCCGGAAAGACCAGTTGAACCTTGTCTCCCTCCATCAGTTTATACCCGGTTTTCAATCGAGGGCTTCCATTTACTTTTACTTTTCCATCGGATATTAACCGTTGAATGAAGGAGCGGGTCACGTCCGAAACCACTGCGGTCAAAAACACATCCAGACGGCTTTCATGGCCCGCAGCTCCGACCGGATACTCGCGCCGTTCCTCCATCAGATATCCTGCCCTCCCACCTTGGACTGGGAATCATCATCCGAAGTGGTCAGCAACACGTAAGCCAGGCAGGCAACTCCGCACACGATGCAGATATCCGCAACGTTAAAGATCGGCCAGACTCGAAAGTCGAAAAAATCTACGACAAAGCCTATTCGAATTCTGTCTATAAGATTGCCAATCGCTCCCCCGGTCAAAAGCCCTGCGCCCAACTTAAGAAACGGACGGTCGGCCGGCAGCCGTGGGTAAATATAGGCAATAGCGGCAAGCAACAAAAAAGCCACGCACACAAAAAACCATGTTTGATTTTCCAGGATTCCAAAAGCGGCGCCGGGATTCAAAATATAAGTAATATGAAAAATACTGGAAATGACAGGAACAGACTCTCCGTACGCCATTCGGGATTGAATCCAGAATTTTGTCGCCTGATCCAGCAAAATCACAACAGCCGACAACCCTATAAGCGCCACGTTGATCTCCTTTTCTTTTATCTTACGATATCATGTCGAAAGAGTAAATGCCCGCATCAGCCCATGACATTCGCGCAGCGTTTACATAAACCGGGTTCGCCTTCGACAGTGGCAACCAATTCGGCATGAATCCAGCAACGTTCGCATTTCGGCGTAGCAACCGGAATCACGGCCACTGCAATCGGCAATTCCTCCGAACGCCAGCAGCCGGCCGGCGCTTGATCAAGGCCGGACACGAGCTGCACTGCGGAAACAATAAAATAATTGGGTAATTCGGCCGAGACGGCTTGAAGCAGATCATAAGCCGCTCCATCCGCATAAAGGGTAAGCTTGGCATCCAGAGAATTACCGATTTCTTTGTTACGTCTGGCAATTTCAAGCGATTTGGTCACTTCGCCGCGCAACTCAAGCAAATCATCCCATTTTTTTGCAAGCTCCAGATTTACATATTCGGGGTGCGGTGTCGGCCAAGCTGCCAATTGCACACTTTCCGGCATATTCGTTCGTTTCTTCATGTATTGCCATACTTCTTCAGACGAGAAAGTAAGCACCGGCGCAACCAATACAACCAATGATTGCAGCAGTTCATAGAGAACGGTCTGCGCTGCCCGGCGTTCAATCGACGCCGGAGTGGAAGCATAAAGCCGGTCTTTTAGAATATCGAAGTAAATTGAGCTGAGATCGACCGTGCAGAAATTATGGACTGTATGATATAACGAATGAAATTGGTAATCGTCATATGCACTTGTTACCTTTTCTCGTACCTGTTCAAGTCTTAGCAGCGCCCATTTATCAATTTCCTGCAAATCGCTATAATCGACGCAATCCTTATTGGGATCAAAATCATACAGGTTGCCCAGCATATAGCGGAAAGTGTTGCGGATCTTACGATATACTTCCGACAACTGCTTCAGAATCTCATTCGAAATTCGGATATCCGCCTGATAATCGGCAGAAGCTACCCATAAGCGCAGTACATCGGCTCCATACTGTTTGATGACATCCTGCGGGTAAATGGTGTTGCCCACCGATTTCGACATTTTACGGCCTTCTCCGTCCACTACGAATCCATGAGTCAATACGGACAGATAGGGAGCTGTGCCTCGAGTAGCCACCGACGTCAGCAGTGAAGAATGGAACCAGCCGCGATGTTGATCGCTGCCTTCCAGGTACATTTCCGCCGGCCAATGCAATTCCGGTCGTTGGGTCAATACTGCGGCATGGCTTGATCCGCTGTCGAACCAGACATCCATCGTGTCCGTTTCCTTGCGGAACTGATCGTGTCCGCAATGCGGGCACACAAAACCCGGCGGCAAAATTTCAGTCGCACTGTGAACCCACCAGGAATCGGAACCTTCACGCGTGAACAATTCGCTGACAGCCTTTACCGTTTCATCATTAATGATATGCTTGCCGCATTCTTCGCAATAGAAAATAGGAATCGGCACGCCCCAGACGCGTTGACGGGAAATGCACCAATCTTTTCGGTCCGCAATCATATTATGAATGCGTTCTTCCCCCCAGGAAGGAATCCAGGTTACATCTTCGACTGCTTGGAGTGCAGCCGCCCGAAATCCATCAATGGAAGCAAACCATTGCTCCGTGGAGCGATAAATGATCGGGTTTTTGCAACGCCAACAGTGCGCATACTGATGCCGAATGGTTCCCTTGCCCAGCAAAGCGCCGATAGCTGCCAAGTCCTTGATAATGGGAACATTGGCGTCATTTACCGACAACCCTTCATATTTCCCGCCTTCGGCGGTAAATTTCCCTGCCGGATCCACTGGATTGATAATGGGCAACCCATACTTCATTCCTGTATCAAAGTCTTCCTGTCCATGTCCGGGCGCGGTATGGACGCAACCGGTACCCGCTTCCAGCGTAACATAGTCCGCCAGTACAACGGGAGACAAGCGATCGAGCAAAGGATGACGGAACTTCATTCCATCTGCATCCGTGCCTTTAAATGTATTCAAAACCTTAAGTTCTGCAACTCCTGTTGCCTTCTGAACGCTTTCCAGCATTCCGGTTGCCATCAGATAAACTTCGTCGCCGTTTACCACCCAAGCATACTCAAATTCGGGATGTACTGCGATCGCAACATTGGCAGGAATTGTCCATGGAGTCGTCGTCCAGATCACACCAAATGCTTTGGCGGGATCAATTCCCTCCGGCAAAAATCCCTTGTCATCCACCAATGGAAATTTTACATAAATCGCCGTCGATTTTTTTTCCGCATATTCAATTTCCGCTTCGGCCAACGCAGTTTCACAACTCGGGCACCAATAAACGGATTTTAATCCTTTATAAATGAACCCCTGTTTTGCCATTGCGCCAAAAACTTCGATTTGTTTTCCTTCATAGGGAGCGTTCAACGTAATATAAGGATGATCCCAGTCTCCAGCCACTCCCAGCCGTTTGAAATCTTCCCGCTGCATATTCAGGCATTTAAGTGCGTACTGGCGACATTCCCGCCGTAAATCCAGAGGGTCCAACTCATGCCGGTTCAGCCCCAGAATCTTGATCGCGGCATGCTCAATCGGTAATCCGTGGGTATCCCAGCCGGGCACGTACGGGGAGTCAAATCCCTGTAACGATTTATATTTAACAATAATGTCCTTCAGAATTTTATTCAGGGCGGTACCGATATGGATGTTGCCATTGGCATAGGGAGGTCCGTCATGCAAAACAAATTTGGGTCTGCCTGCAGCAGCAGCCTGTTTTTTTTCGTACGTTTTTTCATCCTGCCAATATTGGAGCATCTGAGGTTCTCGTTCAGGCAAATTCGCCCGCATCGGAAACTCGGTCTGCGGCAGATTCAGCGTTTTTGAATAATCCAAAATAACACCTCCAAAAAAATAAAGCCCTCTCACATCCGCAAGGGACGAGAAGGACTTGTTCCCGTGGTACCACCCTAATGACCCCATCGCGGGTCACTTGAAACGCAATAACGCGCGTCAGACGACAGAACTTACTATTAGTTCAGTCCGTAACTCCGGAGTGATCTTCACCTCAAGACGGTCAACCGGGCTTCCACCATGCCCCGGTTCGCTGTCAGCCGCAATTCAAGGTTACTCGGCTCCCTCATCGCTTCTATCTTATGGAATAGTATTTTATTGACTAATTATACAAGAAGAGCAACCCGTCGTCAAACAAACCGGGGATTCTGTGCAATCAACCCAACATTTTATACGGTTAATTTTGAAAGCGGAATTCCCGCTTCGCAGGGAACAGCCGTCTGAGATTTGCCGCAGCCGTATCTGGGCGTAAATCGCTCCAGAACGCCATCCAGATAAGCCGAGCAAAGCGCATGATCTTTTCCGCTTTCGCTAATGGCCTGCGCCGGGCAACGCCGGATACAGACGCCGCAATGGCTGCAGTTTTCCTCGATGCCCGTGTAGTATCTTGACGTGGCCGGCAATTCCAGATTCGTCACTACACTGCCAATCCGTCCAGCCGAGCCCTGCTTCGTGATTAACGATCGATTCAGACTGAAGGTGCCCAATCCGGCAATGTACGCCACGTGCCGCTCGGACCAGTTGCTTCGTCGATTTACAACTGCAAAACGCGGATCGAGCGCCGGAGCAAGCGCCTGATAGCCCCTCTGCTGCAATTTTTCCACCAATCTTGCACACAATGCCCCTACAAAAGCCTGTCCTTCAATTCTGCCATACAACCACTCCCGGGACGGCAACCCTTCTTCTCTGTTCGATGTACGAACTGCAGCGGAAAAAGGCAGAAAAAAAGATATCACGGAATGGGACCCGGGCAGCCACTTTTGAGGCAAATAATGATGAGGCCCAATGACTTCCGGTTCCTGCAATCTATTAAATATCGGGTCGGCGGTGGAGGCCACTCCCATGAGCGGCGACGCAAAAATTTGCAGGTTTGGCAAATCTACTACCCGATTGAGTGGACTTGTCCGCGTAAACTCTTCCATTGCAGTTACAATGTCCGTCATCCGCATTTTCCTGCCTCCTTAAAGAATTCCGGTTAGGATCGTATCCTCTATTATTGTTCATTTTATGCCACGAGCGATGGAGGGTCAACCGCTTTGAAAACTTATAAATTTCATTCGTAAAAGTTTGTATTATATTTTCAGCACTTATGTGCTTAATATTTTATTATTATGTTTACTATTGACATATATTTTCGTGTGGTCGATAATGTATACAAAATCCTAACACTTTTTATACTATCAAAAGTAATGATTGGGACCGGAGCTGACGCAACTTCCGCTACAGAGAGCCGATGGCTGGTGCGAATCGGTACGGAG
>CAZSRN010000118.1:0-6873 GCA_964609115.1 uncultured Veillonellaceae bacterium
GGACGCATGGTGCAGGTACTGGCGAAGAAAGAGCCGATTCCCGGCAACAATCTGGTGCTGACGATCGATTATCGCCTGCAAAAGGTGGCGGAAGAGGCATTGGATGAGCAACTGCAATATTTGCAGCAACAGGGAGGGCGGCGGAATGCCAAGGCGGGAGCGGTGGTTGTACTGAACCCCAAGAATGGCGAAGTATTAGCGATGGCCAGTCGTCCGGCATTTGATCCCAATCAATTTATTGGCGGTATCTCAACGAAAAACTGGAAAGCGATCAACGAAAACCCATTTCACCCGATGGATAACCGTGCCATTGCCGGAGAGTATCCGCCGGGATCAACGTTTAAGATTGTGACGGGAACTGCGGCGCTGGAATTAAAGAAAGTTCAGCCGAACGAATTGATTTTTGACTCAGGACAACACTGGCTGGTTCCTAAAACAAACGCTGCAGGAGAAGCCTTGGGCTGGATTAATTTTCATCAGGCGCTTTCAATGTCTGACAATGTCTATTTTTATGAAATGGGAAATCGGTTGGGAATCGATGCATTGGAAAGATATGCGAGGATGTTTGGCCTTGGCGCTTATAGCGGGATTGACTTGCCGGGCGAGTCGGATGGATTGGTGGCCAACCGAAAATATAAAGAGCTGAATTATAAAGAAGACTGGTATTTGGCGGAAACTTTTGACGCCGCTATCGGGCAGGGGTTTCAGCTGGCTACTCCGTTGCAGATGGCGGTCCTGATGAGCGAGGTTGCCAATGGGGGACATCGCTGGCGACCGCATATCGTCGGCAAAATATTGTCGTCCAAGGGGGAAATGGTAAAAACAATGCCGGTGGAAGAAATGGGACGCATCGACATTAGCCCGGAAACGCTGAAGCTGGTTCGCGATGGGCTGCGAGGCGTGTCGGAGGCAGGTGGAACCGGCGCTGGTGTGTTTGCCAATTTTCCGGTGCCTGTGGCCGGAAAAACCGGTACGGCGGAAAATCCCCACGGCGATGACCATGGTTGGTTTGTGGCATATGGCCCGTTTGATGAGCCGCGGCTTACGGTGGCGGTTATTATTGAACAGGGTGGTTATGGTTCGACATCGGCCGGTCCGATCGCCCGTAAAATCCTCGAGACGGCATTTAATCTGAAACCGGCGCTGGTTGAAGCTGCGCGCAAACCCATTCCAGGAATGGGTTTGTGAGGGTGTAGGATGGAAAAGGTTTGGGTGGTGGCATCAGGAAAAGGTGGAACCGGCAAAACGACACTTGTCGCAAATTTGGGAGTTGCACTGGCCAAAGAAGGGTATCGGGTGTTGCTTGTAGATCTCGACGTAGGGTTGAGGTGTCTGGATTTGTGCCTGGGAATGGATGACCGGGTGTTGTTTGACGTTATGGATGTGCTGGATGGGGTTTGCCGTCCCGAGGATGCAATTTTGCAGCATCCAACAATCGAAACCCTCTTTTTGTTGCCGGCGGCGCAGAACCGGTCTCCGGAAGATTTTGACGGGCAGCGGCTGAAGACATTGTGCAGTTGTCTGATTCACGAATATGAAATGATTTTACTGGATTGTCCGCCGGGACTTGATCCGATTCCGGCTCAGGCGGCGTTATCTGCTTGCCGGGGGTTGGTTGTTATTACACCGGATCCGGCGTCACTGCGGGATGCTGACCGGATGGCCGGAGAAATGTTTGCGGCCGGAGTGCCGGAAACATATTTGGTAATTAATCGTTTCCGTACGGATTTTATGCAAAAACAATTCATTCCTACGGCACAGGAAATTGCTGCAACGCTGGGGTTGCCTTTATTGGGAACCGTTCCCGCGGATGACGCAGTGGAAGCGGCGACCTTGTGCGGGAAACCTGTGGTCATTCATCAATCGGATTCTCCGGCAGCCCGAATTTTAATCGCCATGGCGGGGCGACTGCCGGGAAAGGAACTTGTATAGAAAATGATGGATCGGCGAATTTTTCGCAACATAGATTTTTTGATGATTTTCGCAACGCTGGCGTTGGTCGGAATCGGCATTTTGGTAATCGGCAGCGCCACCCACATTAATACGCCGAGTGAAGATCGTTACTGGTACGTTCAACGTCAGGGTTTGTTTGCATTCATTAATGTTATCCTGATTTTATTTATGCTGAAGTTTGATTATCGGGTGCTGGGGCCGTTGGGAAACGTTTTGTACGGCGTAAACTTAGTGATGCTGATTGCTGTAATGTTTATTGGGCAGTCGGCGCTTGGAGCGCAGCGATGGATTGCGCTGGGGCCGATTCATGTGCAGCCGTCCGAGTTTGCCAAACTGATTATGATTGTTTCATTGGCGCATTTATTGGATTCCAGGGAAGAACGAATGAAAAGTATCCTGGATTTGTTGCCGGTTGCTGCATTTGTCGTGATTCCTTTTTTGTTGGTGCTGAAGCAACCGGATTTGGGCACTTCGCTTGTTTTTATCGCGATATTGCTGGGAATGATTTTTGTGTCGGGCATTGACGGCAAGCTGCTATTGAAAATTCTGGGAATGGGCGCTGCCTGTCTGCCGATTTTCTGGTTTTTTCTGAAAGATTATCAAAAATCCCGGCTGACCGTATTTTTGGATCCCAACGTAGATCCGCTGGGGGCCGGATATCATATCATTCAATCCAAGATTGCCATCGGATCAGGACAGTTGTTCGGCAAGGGTCTGTTTAATGGGACGCAGAGTCAATTGAACTTTTTGCCGGAAAACCATACGGACTTTATTTTTGCCGTTGTGGGTGAAGAACTTGGATTTGTCGGCGCTGTGGTCATTCTTTCACTGTATTTTCTGTTGCTGTACCGGGGGGTCAAAACGGCCCAGAATGCCCGGGATAAGTTTGGGACCTTGTTGGCCGCCGGTATCACGTCCATGTTGGCTTTTCATGTAATGGTCAATGTGGGAATGACGATCGGCATTATGCCGGTGACGGGGATTCCGTTGCCTTTTATGAGCTATGGGGTCAGTGCCTTGACTACAAATTTGGTGAGCATAGGAATTCTGCTTAATATCCAGTCACGTCAGCAGAAGCTGATGTTTTGAAACGGAGGATTGAATTGTTGCATTCAACGGATACTCTTTACCATTCGGTGGCTAAGCCTGCCCGCTATACGGGCGGGGAATGGAATGCCGTGCGCAAGGATCCGGCGCAGGTGGAAGTTCGCTTTGCATTGGCATTGCCGGATGTTTACGAAGTTGGGATGTCCAATCTAGGATTGAAGATCCTGTACGGAATTCTGAATGACCGAAAAGATACCTATGCCGAGCGGGTTTATTGTCCATGGCCGGATATGGAAGCGGTTATGCGGCAAGCCGGCGCACCGTTGGTTACGCTGGAAACCCATACCCCGTTGCGGGAACTCGATGCGATCGGTTTTTCCCTGCAATATGAAATGACCTATTCCAATATATTGACTATGCTCGATTTGGCAGGAATTCCGCTCGAAAGCGCATCCAGAGGCGAAAATGTTCCGCTGATCGTGGGCGGAGGGCCCTGCGCCTACAACCCGGAACCGATAGCCGATTTTTTTGACTGCTTTGTCATTGGTGAAGGGGAAGACGTTATCGGGGAAATTGCGGCGGAGATTGCTGCATGGAAACAAGGGGGACGGTGCGGAGGCCGCCTTGCTTTACTGGAACGACTGGCGCAGCTTCAGGGGATTTACGCGCCGGCGTTTTATCGTGTGGAACCCGATGAGTACGGGGCTTTCCGACAGATTCAACCCATTTCTGAAGTTGCCCCGGTAAAAGTCACCAAACGGGTGATGGCTGATCTGGATAACGCTCCGTTTCCGACCCGGTCCGTCGTTCCTTATCTGGAGACTGTTCATGACCGGATCATGCTGGAATTGTTCAGAGGCTGCACACGTGGCTGCCGGTTTTGCCAGGCGGGAGTTGTTTATCGACCGGTGCGTGAGCGCAAGCCTGAGACTTTACTGCGGCTGGCGCAGGAATTGGTGGATTACACCGGATATGACGAGATGTCTCTTGTATCGCTGAGTTCGGCGGATTATTCCTGCCTGCCGGAATTGGCCCGCGAATTGCTGACCCGGTTTGCGCCGCAACGGGTTAGCTTGTCGTTGCCTTCGCTCCGGATTGACAGTTTTTCCATCGAACTGGCCAATGAAATCCAGAAAGTCCGGCGATCGGGACTGACTTTTGCACCGGAAGCGGGGACCCAAAGACTACGGGATGTCATCAACAAGGGCGTTACGGAAGCTGACCTGATGGAAGCCGCCGGCGCAGCATTCCGCTCCGGATGGTCTGGAATCAAACTTTACTTTATGATCGGGTTGCCGACGGAAACCGACGAGGACGTTTTGGCCATTGCCGATCTGGCTCGCAAAGTATTGGCGCTGTCACGAAATGTTCGCAATCGAAAAATTACGGTCAGTGCATCTACTTTTGTACCCAAAGCCCATACGCCATTTCAATGGGTTCCTCAGCTGTCCATTGCCGAAATGGAGCGGCGGCAGAGTTTGTTACGCTCCGCATTGCGTGACCGCAGCATCAGTTTCAATTGGCATGACCCGCAAACCAGCCGATTGGAAGGGGTATTTGCCCGAGGAGACCGAAAAGTGGGAAAAGTTCTGCTTGAAGCGTGGCGGCAGGGGGCTCGCTTTGATGGCTGGAGCGAGTATTTCCGACCGGATATTTGGGCGGATGCTTTTGTTGCAACCGGAATTGATCCTGACATTTATACGACCAGAAGCCGGACAGCGAGTGAAGCATTGCCTTGGCAACATATCGATTGCGGAGCGTCTTCCGAATGGCTGGCCACCGAGTGGAAGCGAGCCCAGTCCGGAACATTGACGACCGATTGCCGCCATGGGGAATGCACGGGGTGCGGCGTGTGTCAGAATCTTGACGTATCTGTCGTGGATTGGAGGGCATGATCGATGGAAAAAATGAGAATTGCCTTGGCTAAAACCGACGAAACCAAATATGCGGGTCATCTGGATTTTTGCCGGGCATTGGAACGAGCCCTGCGTCGAGCAAAACTGCCGGTGGCATATAGTGTGGGGTTCAATCCGCACATGAGACTGTCCTTTGGGCCTGCATTGAGTGTTGGCGTGGCGAGTGACGCCGAGTATGTAGATGCCGAAATGGCGGAATCCATCGACGCTGCCGAGTTTAGCCGGCGATTGTCTGCGCAGTTGCCGCCGGGGTTGGCCTTTGTCGATGCCCGTTCCGTATCTTCTTCGGCAGGGCTCGCGGCAGCATTGAATCTGGCTGCTTATCGGGTTACGGTAAATGTTGCGCCGAACGATGAAAATCTTCTTATGGCCCGAAACGCAGCGACTGCATTTCAAGCTGCAGAATCCGTCGTGTATGTGCGTCACACACCCAAAGGCGAAAAGGCGATGGATGTAAAAAAATTTTTGGCGGGCGATGTTGCGGTGACTGCAGGAAAGGATTGCATTTTGGTGCATTTTTGGCTTCGCATGACCAATGCCGGTGCAGTGAAACCGCAGGAAGTGATGAACGCTTTGCGAGACCACTTCGGCTTTCCGGCCGGTGAAACATCCCTCTGCCGCATCGCTTTACAGGCGGAAACCTCTACAGGGGTAAAGGACGCTTTTGAGATTTAATAAATTGGGGGATACTCCATGACGAAAAGAATCATCGTCAATGTGATTCCCGAGGAAATCCGTATGGCGCTATCGGAAGACGGCAGGCTGCTGGAAGTGGCTGTCGAACGGACGGAAAGCGATTATATGGTGGGAAACATTTACAAAGGCCGGGTGGAGAATGTACTGCCGGGGATGCAGGCTGCCTTTATCAATATTGGCATTGGTAAAAATGCTTTTCTCTATGCCGGCGACATTTTTCCGCATAAATCTTTTCAACGGCTGGTCGAAGAGGACAACCTGACCGTAGGCGCAGAGATTATGATCGAAATTGTCAAGGATGCGATGGGAACCAAAGGCCCTCGAGCCACCACGCATTTTTCAATTCCGGGTCGTTATGTGGTGGTAATGCCTAGCGTCGATTATGTCGGTGTATCCAGACGGATCGAGTCCGGAGAGGAAAGAGCCCGCTTGCGGGGACTGGCTGAAAAAATCCGTCCCAAAGGGATGGGCGTTATTGTCCGGACGGTTGCGGAAGGACATAGTGAAGAAGAATTGGCTCGTGATTTTCAATATCTTTCTAATCTATGGAGCGCATTAACGGTAAAGGCAAAACGAGCCAAGGCGCCGTTTTTGCTTTATCGCGACGCAGACCTGGTGGTGCGTATTATCCGGGACCATGTCAAGGATGATGTCGATGAAGTATTCATTGACAACGCCGAAGCGCATGCCCGTATGGTGGAGCTTGCCAAATTTATATCGCCGGATCTTGTCAAGAAAATTCATTTGTATAAGGCGAAAACCGAAATTTTTACTCACTACGGCATCGAAGAGGAATGGAACCGGTTGGCCGATCGCCGGGTTGATTTAAAATGCGGCGGGTATCTGATTATTGACAAAACGGAAGCCTTGACAGTCATTGATGTCAATACCGGCCGCTTTATCGGGCATTCGAATTTGGCGGACACGGTTTTTCACACCAACATGGAAGCAGCGGCGGAGATTGCGCGACAACTGCGCCTACGGGATATTGGCGGCATCATCGTGGCTGATTTTATCGATATGCAGAAGGAAGGACACAAGAAAGCGATTCTGGTGGAATTGGAAAATTGTCTGAAAGCGGACAATACGAAAACCAATGTGTTGGGGCTGACGGAACTGGGTTTGGTGGAAATGACCCGGAAGAAAACCCGACAGACCTATGAAGGCGCTTTATACGAAAGTTGTCCCTGCTGCGGGGGCAGGGGGACCATCCAATCCTCCGATACGCTGGTGATTTCCATCCGGCGTCAGCTTCGGCGTA
>CAZSRN010000119.1:0-6839 GCA_964609115.1 uncultured Veillonellaceae bacterium
GGATGCGGGGCTAGATGCTGACGGGATCGTAGGCTTGAGTACATGGGAAGCGTTGAAAAATTTTCGTGGCGCCAGCTCAATTAGCCGTGGGCGGGTAGATACCCGAAAAACACAGACGTTATTGAATATGGCCAGACAATATCTCGGGGTACCTTATGTGTGGGCGGGTCGCTCTCCTGGCGGCTTTGACTGTTCAGGTTTTGTGTATTTTATTTTTGATCAGCTTGGATACGGACTGCCGCGTATGGCCGATGGGCAATTTGAAGTAGGAATTCCGGTGTCTCGGAACGCTCTTCAACCTGGCGATTTAGTTTTTTTCAGCACATATGAACCGGGACCGTCTCACGTTGGCATTTATCTTGGTAATGGACAATTTATTCATGCGAGCTCAGGGGCGGGATATGTTACGGTGACTCCGATGGCAAATTCATATCATCGGGACCGATACATCGGCGCGCGAAGAATAATCCGATGAATAATAGGCCGGGCAAAGCCCGGCTTCTTTTTTTGTGGGGCATGATTAATTATTGGATAATGCGCGCCGGTGTCAATTTTGTTTCAACAAAAATTTCAAAAGTTCGATCCCATGGAAGTGAAGAACGAATTTGTAATTCGGAGATGGTATAGGATTCCCGCGAGTCAATTTGCAAGGGAATGGCGACATTTTGCCACTGTCTGCGAATGTATTGAAGGTAGGCATAATTGAGATGATGATTAATTTGACGAGCAACCTTTAGATGCGATTGCATTAAGTTATAGGGGTCAATTTTTTGGACGTGCAGGCTCTCATTTAATCTATGCCGGTAGTTTTTTTGATAGTACCAGTCATCTAAAAATCTTTCGTTTATAAATTCTAAACGAGCGATATCACGATAGAGCACGGATTGGTAGTCCGGTGAAGTTTGCTTGCAGAGAACTGCTGCAGCTTGTGCAACAGCGGTTCCAACGGAATTGCTGGCAGTATTCCAGCCGGCATAAGCGATTAAACGATGCAGGGCAGCACCATTACGCTGCAAATAAGGAAGCAGTGTTTGCGATGTTATCCAGTCTGTTGCCAGATCCACTAACGCAACTTTGTATCCGGCATCTATCCACCTTCGTATACGTTCGGCTTCACTTGTTAGTTGTTGTTCGCGACTTTTAGAGTTGCCTGCGTGAACAACAAGAATATAGTCTGCATCGGCTAACGAATCAGTGACGCTTACGGAAGTGATGGCTAATTTTTCTGCTACAGTCAGGGCAAGCGGTTTGGGCATATAAGGCATGATTGTATCGGCAGTGTGGTTTTCGGTGTAATGAACATACGCCTTATAGCCCGTTTCGGTTGGCAAGCGTGTGGCAGGGCTAAGCAAACTGAGGGCAACTTCATCCGTGCCTCGAGTAATAAAAACCTTTTTTTGCAGTCCGGGATTATTTCCAATTGCGGACTCCAGGCGTTGGCGTTCCATATTTCCCAAGCCAAAAGGTGCGCTGTCATCCTGCCCCAGAACGAGTTCGGCGAGTATACCGGCCCGCGTAAGTTCGATCAGTTGCATATTCAGTTGATGATTATCTTCGTAAAGGGCTTGATAATGAGCTTGGATGTCGAAGGGGATTGTTGCCGCCAAGGACTGAAGGCGTATAAAATCGCCTGGATTTTCAAATATTCCGGTTGTTTCCTGCAACATAGACCACTCGGCCATTGCTTGTTTGTACTTTTCTGTTCGGGGATCATCGGAAATGAGTAAGCGGGGAATGATGTTAAAGGCGTATAGCTTGACCTGCGGATGTTCTTTGTGAATTGTCGTTAAGAGGGATATTACTTCATTAACGGTTTCTGATGAAACGGCGCCCTTTCTTGAAGATAACAATCCTCCGTGCACCAACATGTCTATGGAAATAATGGCGGAATCAGCACGAGAAATATTGTTTTGCAGCCATTTTTGCAGGCCGGAGATGTTGCCGGGTTTGTGGTAGTCGTC
This sequence comes from uncultured Veillonellaceae bacterium, assembly GCA_964609115.1. Taxonomy (GTDB): domain Bacteria; phylum Bacillota; class Negativicutes; order UBA1444; family UBA1444; genus UBA1444. The sequence goes on from CAZSRN010000119.1 coordinate 1,962, forward strand.
TTGCAATTCGGTTGGCGGCAAGATCACTTGAAAACCAGCCATGTGCGCCAGACTGGAGACATAGTCCGTACATGGCGGCCGGCTGTCGAGCGGTATCAGCAGTACGACACCACGCGGTGCGGGTTCGGATACCGTTACCGGCACTGCCAATAAAGAGCGTCCTGAATAAAATAAAGCAGTTAATGCGGCTGATGTGATAAAGAAAATTATGCCAAGATAAATAAAAAATCTACGAAACATGTTCCCTCCACTACAGAAAGTGTTTTCATACAGCTTGTTTTCAGGTAATATATTACTGTTGGCTTTTTGAATGAGTAAAATTGGTGGGTTGAGTGAATTGAGAATTATTGCAGGGTCGGCAAAGGGTACCCGGCTTAAGACACCAAAGGGGATGAATACACGCCCGACAACTGATCGGGTAAAGGAATCTGTTTTTGGCATTCTTGCGGCAAGAGTTGCAGATGCTGATGTGCTGGATCTGTTTGCGGGAACGGGAAATTTGGGATTGGAAGCATTAAGTCGTGGTGCTTCAACCGCGATATTAATTGACAAAAACATTCAAAGCATCAAGATTATGCTGGAAAATGCGATTTTGACCAAGTTAACCGGAATGGCAGTAATCTGTCGCGAAGATGTTATGCAGGCATTACGGAGGTTTGATAACGAAGGAAAAGCGTTTGATTTGATTTTTTGCGATCCGCCATATAATTTGGGTTTGGGGCCAAAAGTTTTACAGACCATCGATACGGGAAATGTGTTGAAGGATAGCGGAATTTTGGTTCTCGAACATTCCCGGCACGAAAAAATTCCTGAAGGATTAAAGAGGATTGTAGCATATCGTAGCGAATTTTATGGAGAAACGGTTGTAAGTTTTTTCATTAGGCAGGAGGAGGAACCATAGTGAGAATTGCAGTGTGCCCCGGGAGTTTCGACCCGGTGACATGCGGACACCTCGATATTTTCGAGCGGACGGCAAAGATGTTTGATAAGGTTATCGTAGCTGTTTTTCACAATCCGGGCAAGCGACCGGCTTTTTCCATGGAAGAACGGGTGCAGATGTTGAAGGAAGCAACTGTTCACATCCCGAATATCCAAGTGGACTGTTTTTCCGGACTACTTAACGAATATGTTCGTAGCTGCGATACCAATATCATCGTTCGAGGGCTGAGGGCATTGACTGATTTTGAATATGAATTCCAACGGGCGCTTTTGATAAAGCATGTGGACCCGGATATTGAAACGGTCTTCATGATGACCAGCAGTGAATATTCTTTTGTAAGTTCCTCGGCAACTAAGGAATTGGCTAAGTTCGGCGGATCAATTCGCGGGCTTGTTCCGGAAAATTTGGAAGAGCAGATCGTTCGACGCTTGAATGACCGGGCGTAAGAAAGGATGTGGCATTCATGAAAGTGGAAGAAATCCTCGAAGAAATGGAAAATATCCTCTTGGAATCGGGACGGGTACCGTTCACAAACAAACGGCTGGTGGAAGAAGATGACATGGCGCGTTTGATTGATGAATTACGGGATGCAATGCCTTCTCAGCTAGTGGAGGCTGGTCGTATTGTCAGTGATCGGCAGCGTATTCTTGAAGAGGCGCAGCAGAAGTCCGACGATATTATTCAACAGGCTAAAGCCTATCATAGCAAGCTGACAGATGAAAACCTCATTACACGTCAGGCTCAGGAGCAGGCTAATGAAATTGTCACAAATGCACGTAAAGAATCCGAACAGACACTACGGGAAACGGAAGAGAAAGCAGCGGAAATAATGGCGTTAGCCCAAAAAAATGCCAATGAACTGGCTATGGATGCTGCAGGTTATGCGGATCAAGTGTTTAACCTGGTAGAGGCGAACTTAACGCAGTCACTCGAAACGGTTCGCAAAGGACATGACGAACTGAAACAGGAGTTTCGGAAATAAACTATTTATGCAGTAGTAGGGATATGAATGGCGGATCGAGTGAAGTCGAGTCCGCCTTTTCTATTGGCTGAATCCGGCAGACAAAGACTAAAAAGATCTGTAGCGTTAATATCGATTGCCAGCATTGCTTGGTCTAAAGTAAAATTGCCGGAATGAAATGTACGCGAATTCAGATGGGTTGTAGTTTTTGTGATGACAGGTATGCTGGAACGTTGGGCAATGATTCGTAATGCTGATCGCCCATGATCGTTCAGTGCCAGTACTCTTGCATACAGAGGACCGGAATGGTCAAAGGCTTCAATTTTTTGCGAGGTGGTTTCCAGCAGCAAATGGGCTAAAATTCGTTGCAGGCGTGAATAGGGGTAGCGTTTTGATTTTAGGCAAGTTAACAATTCGGCAGTTGTCCCTGCTTGATTCGCTGCCTTTTTTAATCGGTTTTCCAATCCTTCGGATAGTTCGGGTAGTATTTGCAGCTGCGCATTGGTCATATGACGGACTTTTGACAGTACAACGTTATCTAGACGGGAAGAAAGGGCAGGCGCCCAACCGGAGGCAAATAAATCTTTGCAGATGTCTACCGTTGATGGAGGCAGTGTATCAAGAATTTTTGCAGAGAGCTCTGAACAATTGAAAATTTCCGCTCGAATGGCCGTTGCACTGGAATATTCTCCCCCGATTTCTGTTGCGCGAAAATGGCTGCCTATGCGACGGATGGGTAGGGGAGTTATTTCCGGAGCCCATTTTTTTAGTGCCCGGATATATTCGATGCCCAGAATGTTGTTGGGGGATCTGATTAAACTGGTTGTCGCGTGCCCTGCAGAAACAATTGCATCCGCGATTGCGGCAGCATAGGTTTGTCCGCGGCCTAGATTTATCTTTAGTTGTTCGGAAACGGAGTTGTTGTCAAAGCTTATTGCGGCAGATTCCAAGGCGGAAAGTTCTTCTTCTTCCGCGCCGAAGGCAAGCTGATTTACAATTCCCAAACTATGTAGCAATCGTACTCCGCCTACTGCAAAATACTGGGCGCTGCGAACGGCGAAAACCGCAGGAAGTTCCAGTACCAGATCAACACCGGACAAAACAGCAGACTGAGCTCTGTGCCACTTGTCAAAAATGGTGAGTTCACCCCGTTGCGTCATATGACCGCTCATTACGGCAATTACTACATCAGCGCCGCTGCATTGTCGAGTTTGGTCTACATGGTAGGCATGTCCTTTGTGGAATGGGTTGTATTCGGCAATAATGCCAACTGCATGCATTGTCAGTCGGTTCCTTTTATAATATAATTACTTCGAAATTAGTTTCGGGTGAGAGCATGATTTATCCTGCATTATGTAAAGATTTCATCCGATTCATTTTACGATTGTGGGAGGGAACAAAGTGAAAGTACTCGTAGTAAATTGTGGTAGTTCTTCGCTCAAGTACCAGTTGTTTGATATGGCGGATGAAAGCGTGCTGGCCAAAGGACTAGTGGAACGAATCGGTATTGAGGGTTCCATATTGACGCACCAACCGGCAGGAAAACCGAAAGTTCCACTGACTGCCGATATAAAGAATCATACGATTGCCATCAAAATGGTTTTGGAAGCTCTTACCCATCCCGAGCATGGAGTAGTTGCCGATATCAATGAAATCGACGCGATTGGACACCGAGTTGTGCATGGGGCGGAGAAGTTCAGTGATTCGGTATTGATTACGCCTGCAGTAATGGCTGCCTTGGAAGAATTCGTTGAGTTGGCGCCGCTTCATAATCCCCCCAATATTTCAGGCATAAACGCATGTTCCGATACTTTGCCCAAGGTTCCGCAAGTCGCTGTTTTTGATACGGCTTTTCATCAGAGCATGCCCAAACATGCTTTCCTTTATGGGCTTCCCTATGAAGCGTATAAGAAGTTTGGCGTACGGCGTTATGGATTTCATGGAACTTCTCATAAATTTGTTTCACAGCGTGCAGCTGAGATGATGTCCGATCATATGACCAACTTACGTATCATTACCTGCCATTTGGGAAATGGCGCCAGCATTGCGGCCGTTAAAAACGGAAAATCCATTGATACCAGTATGGGCTTTACTCCACTGCAAGGATTGGTGATGGGAACCCGGTGTGGAGACATTGACCCGGCTATTCCGGCATACTTAATGAAAAAGGAAGGACTTTCACCGGATGAGATTGACACCTATTTAAATAAAAAATCGGGTGTACTTGGAATTTCCGGTTTGTCGAGTGACTTCCGAGACCTTGAGCAAGCGGTGGAAACGGGCAACGAACGGGCTCAACTGGCTATCGATGTGTTTACTTATACGGTGCGTAAGTATATTGGAAGTTATGCGGCTGCTATGGGCGGCGTAGACGCCATTGTATTTACAGCCGGGTTGGGTGAAAATTCAGCGTATATTCGTGATAAGATCTGCAATGGCTTAGAGTTTCTGGGTACCCGTATCGATTCAGCAAAAAATGCAATTCGTGGAAAAGAACAGGAAATTAGCGTGGAAGGCTCTAAAGTTAAAATCTTTGTTATTCCTACTAACGAAGAGTTAATGATCGCACGAGATACAAAAACAATTTGCGCGCCATTGATGAAGTGATTTCACGGCCTTTTCTTGACAACTATCCGGTGCATCGCTATAATGGGTAAGGTGATTAACCCTTGGTAAGAGTGGATATCTCTAAAATCATTGACGATATGGGTGCTTCTCAGCCTTTTTCTATTGTTGTTACGACAAAAGAAATTGGTGAAGAAAATCCTTGGGTTCATGGCGAAATTTCGGTCACAGGGCAGATTGTCAATGTTGGAACGGCATTTCGACTGATTGCCGACATAACGGCGACAGCAACCTTGGAATGCAGCCGATGTCTAAAACTGTTTGAACAACCCGTGAACTTTCAACTTGAAGAAGAGCTTGATTCAGTAGCTTTTGGTTTTACGGATGAACAAATCAATATTGCAGAACCGAT
>CAZSRN010000120.1:0-3674 GCA_964609115.1 uncultured Veillonellaceae bacterium
TTCGCCGGTGCTCTCGATCAAGGAGTTACGAGCATTCCAGCGAATTTTTCCGTCCTTGTTCTGCCGGGGCACTGCCTTCGGCTCTTGAAGAACGTCCGAAACAATCAGATTCTGCGCCGACAATACTTTATCCACAGCAGTATGCAGTTCATCGCATCGGGCATTGTAATCCACATCGTTTTTAGATCCGGTCGGAGACGACTTCACTGCCGAACCATCCCCCGGTTCTTGAAAAACCAGCCAGGCAGCTCCGATTAAAACGAGTAGGAGCGCAAGAAGAATTGGTCCCGCGCCCCCTGAGTTTTTATTATTTTTATTGTTTTTTTGCTTATCGGCCTTTTGCGATTTCCACATTTACTTTAAGTCCTTTGATCCGATTGCCGTGCATTGCGGACACGACTCGTTCCGCCACATCCTCGGGGACTTCCACAAAGGAAAAATTGCTGTAGATCTTGATGAGTCCGATGGAACTGCCGGGAATGTCCGCTTCGCCCGCAAACGAACGCACAATATCTTCAGGCCGGATGTTGTTGTCGCGGCCCGCATTGACAAAGAGACGAACCATTCCTGCTTCTGCGCCATTGCCGGTCGGATGCGCCTGGCTCTCCACTTCGACTCCTTCCTTGAACCCTTCCTGAAAAAGTTTCAACGCCGCCGCCGCAATATCAAGCGGATCATAATCCGCCGACAGATCGGCTACAATCGGATGATAATTGGCGAAAGCATCCTGTTCCAACGTTTTGATCACCCGATGCTTGATGACTTCGCGTTGACGTTCGAGAATATCGGCGGCCGACGGCAACTGCCCCCGCAGAATCCGTTGGCGAATTTCACGTTCTACCTGCTTGAGCTGGCGGAATTCCTTCGGATGAATGAAAGTAATCGCCGTACCTTTTTTCCCCGCGCGGCCCGTGCGCCCAATTCGATGCACATAAGACTCCGGGTCCTGTGGAATATCATAGTTGACAACATGAGTAACATTCTCGACATCCAGTCCCCGGGCGGCTACGTCAGTGGCAACCAGAATCTCCAGTTTTCCATCGCGGAACTTTTTCATGACCCGGTCACGCTGGACCTGGCTCAAATCTCCATGAAGCGCTTCCGCCATGTAACCGCGGGCGCCGAGCGACGATGTCAACTCATCGGCGCCTTTCTTGGTTCGGCAAAAAATGATCGTCCGTTCCATATCCCCCGCATCCAGAATGCTGCAAAGACCTTCGAGTTTTTCACGGGTCTCATAATAAAACTGATCAATTTGCGGCACGGTCAGCTGCTCTTTGCTCACCGTCACAAATACGGGTTTGTTCATGTACCGGTCAGCCAGGGAACGAATCTGTTGCGGCATGGTCGCTGAAAACAGCAGGGTCTGCCGACCTTCCTTCGGAATATTTTCCATGATCGTTTCAATATCGTCGACAAATCCCATGTCCAACATTTCATCGGCTTCATCCAGTACCAGAACCTTGACGGTGTCCAGTTTGATCGTGCCGCGCCGGATATGATCCAGCAGCCGCCCCGGCGTTCCGATGACAACCTGCACGCCAAAACGCAAAGCGCGAATTTGACGGTCAATAGACTGTCCTCCATAGACCGGCAAAGTTTTGACCCGTTTGAATTGGCCGATCTTGGCCATTTCTTCCGAGACCTGCAGCGCCAGTTCACGGGTCGGCGTCATAATCAGCGCCTGTACATGCCGGGTATCCAGCACATGCTCCACGATAGGAATGCCGAAAGCCGCGGTCTTGCCCGTACCTGTCTGCGCCTGCCCAATCACGTCATGTCCTTCCATGATGGGAGGAATCGTTTTGGACTGAATCGGTGAAGGTTCCTCAAATCCCATGGCCTGAATGGCGGCCATAACCTTGTGACTTAGTGCAATACTGCCAAAAAAGCCCTGTTCTTTCTCTTTTGTTACCATTGGTAAATCTATCTCCTTTAAAATATGATTTTGATATGCAACAGTATTTTATTCCAATTGACTTTATATTATAGCACAGGTTGTTCCAGTTTTAAACCAATTGGCTCGTACGCGTTTTTTTCCTGCGCCACAGGGCATTGGGTCCCCGCCCCATGCACCGGACTCTTCCCGCAGCTTTTTGCTCCTTCAGTATCTTCCGAATCAACTCAATTCCACATTCCGGGACTTGCTGCTGAATTTCACGGATCGAAAAATCTTGCGGCGCAGAGGCGATCCAAGCCAGCACCATGTCCGTCTTTGCTCCCCGCCTGCCGCTCAGGGCTCCAGCCCGTAGGCTCAGTTCACGATATGCCTGCAGCAGAACTTCCAGCCAAAATTTCCACCAGTCCGTCATGTCGGATGATCCTTTCTTTTCATCCGTATCCGCCGTTTGCAAAACCGCCTGAAATTCTTTCTTTCTTATCTCAAACACTCTTTCCAGACTGACAAATTTTCCTACCGTATACCCCCGGCGATTCAGGAGCCACAAGGCAACCAGCAACGCTACCCGGATATTACCGGCTGCAAAGGGTTGACACCGCACCAGTTCAAACACGAAAGCACCGGTGAGCAGCAGGGGTTCGGTTGACAATTCCTGTTCCCGATAACTTTGGCAAAGTTCGTCCAACAGCGCGGCTGCAGACATTGGGTCCGCCTCACGACCCGCATCGCAAAACAGCCGGTCATGAATTGCGATGATTGTTGCGGCTTCAACCGGCCATTTCATCGCCGAATTCTGAATTTCAAGAGCAAGGTGTTGATAATGGGTCTGTTCAGCAGATGTCTCGCTCGGTTCCAGATGGCAACCCGCCGCCGCTGAATGTTCGGCCGTCACCTGGCGCAGCAACTCCATCTCATCCAGAACGTGGACTCCATATAGTTCAGCCCTTCCCTTGTGTTCGCCAATTTCCCGCAACTGATCCGCCAGTTTCAAGTCAATCCTTTGCCTTTCCAACCATCCCGGCGTCGATAAATTCATACCCAACCCGCTTTCCTGACCGTTTCCTACAGTTTGATTATACAAGAAAAAAGAGATGTTGTTTACATCTCTTTTCAAATTGCTCTGTTCATTTTTTCTACTGCGGACAGCAACCCAGCCTTCATGATATCCACCGGCGCACGGGTTCCGGTCCAAAGTTCGAATCCGGCCACAGCCTGCCAAAGCAACAGTTCGGTTCCCGGTAAAACAATCAGGCCCTGCTGTCGGGCATGATGCAAAAATGAGGTCTCCAGGGGATTGTAGATGGTTTCATAGATCACCGTCCGGCGGTCGATGTTGTCCCACGGCAACAAAGTTGCCAAATCACCTTTGCCGCTCATTCCGACAGATGTTGCATTGACCAGCAACGCTGTCTCCGCCGCCGCACTCCGCCACTCCGAAGACTGCCATTCCAGCACCCGAATCTCCGTATTGCCATGAGGCCGTAAAATTGCCGCAAGCGCGTCAGCTTTCTCCCGGCTGCGGTTTGTAAGATACAATGTTTCGCAACCCCAACGGACCAGTTCGGAGGCAATAGCGCGCGCCGCTCCCCCAGCGCCCAAAAGAAATGCCGTTTTCGGCGCCCGTGGAAAATGCGGGCCCAAGGATAGGCGAAAACCCGTACAATCCGTATTGTGACCTTCGATCCTTCCCCCACGGTTGATGATGCAGTTGGCGGCGCCCACCAGCTCGGCTTCCGGCGATAATTCATCCAGCCAGGGGACAATCAACTGCTTT
>CAZSRN010000120.1:3684-6838 GCA_964609115.1 uncultured Veillonellaceae bacterium
CATGCCCCTGATATCAAATGCGCGCACCATTTGCATGGCCAGTTGCGCATCGGACTCCTTGACCGTCAAAGCTACATACACCGCATCAATGCCATTATGAACAAAAGCACTATTCATCAACACCGGCGAAAGCGAATGTTTCACCGGATCGCCAATCACGGCATACAAGCCTGTATATCCTGAAATTTGCCGCTCAGGAGTCTTCAATCGCAAACCCTCCAGCCAATATTTTACCCGTAAATTCAACCGTTCGTGCCTATTATAAAACGATTTTTCAAAAACCTTTTACGTTACTCTCTCTTTTTAATAAAATCCAAAAAGCGTTCCGTCATCTCCGGATCAAATTGGCTGGCCTTTCCGGCGGCGATCTCCCCCATCGCTTCCGATTTTGTCAGGGCGCACCCGTAAGGCCGATCATGGGTCAATATGTCATACACATCCACCAAAGAAAACAACCGGGCCAAAAATGGAATTTCCTCTCCGCGCGCAGTGCCGGGGTAGCCTGTTCCATCCCAGCGTTCATGCAGCGCCAGCACCAGATCGGCCAGTAACGGTTCCCCAATGGATTGCGCCATTCTGTACCCGACTTCGCTGTGATTTTTGATCTTTTCCCATTCATCGGGAGTCAGTGGTTCCCGTTTTCCCAGTATTTCACGGGGAATCGCCACTTTTCCAATATCATGCAATGCAGAAAGTTGCTGCAGCAACCCATCGTCAACCTGAACGGAATCGGCCCCCAGAAAATCGGTGAATTTTTTTGCGCAAGCATAAACCCGTTCGCCATGGCCGTCATTTTCAAAACATCGGTCATGCAATCGATTTTCCATGTCGGCTATGATGTTGATTCTGACCTCCCGGCTTTGCGCCAGTTTGTCGCTATACATCCGATTTTCGGCAACCAGGAACAGCTCCGCAATTCCTTTGCCGCTCTCACTGGTAGCCGCGCCAATCGCCGCACTCAGACGCACCGGAGTATTTCCCGCCTGTTCACAGGCTTCACGAATTCGTTGGCACACCCGCGTACAGCAAAATAGCCAAAAATTCATCGCCACCCCATCGGGCAATAATATCCGTTTGTCTGCATACCTTAAGCAGCACCTGTCCCATAGCGACCAACAGCCGATCTCCATGTGCATGGCCAAATACATCATTGGTAAGTTTAAGCCCGTTCATGTCGATTACGATAACGCTCAGCTCGCCATTTTCGGCTTGTTCCAGCTCAAGCATAATTTTTTCAATATAGGCGCGGTTATGCAACGATGTCAATTTGTCATGGTAACTGAGGTAGTGGATTTCCGCTTCCGCTTTGCGTTTTTCGGTAATGTCGGTCAGGATCAGCATCAGCAGTTCTTGTTCCCCTTCCTCTACAGGGCGGGAAATAATTTTACACTCAATGCGAATACTTCTGTCACCAATTTTTACAATCGAAGGCAACTGTCGCAACACCGCCTGCGCCCGTTCCCTCGGAGCGGAAAACGCAGCTTCAAAAGTGTCCCGCCAAGCTTCGCCATCCACATCCCCCTGCTGAGTCAACAAATCTACAATTGACACTCCGGCAATATTACAGTTGAAAATGCGCAGACATTCAGCACTATATTGTCTTTCCACTTTCAAGTCGGGACCAAAAGTCAAAAATCCCTGGTTGGCATTATCCAACAGGTTTTGAATTTCCGCCTGATGTTGGTGAAGAATCCGTCCCTGGCTGTCACTGATGCGAAAAGTTTTCTGCGTCAAATGCAGCAGCTTCTCATATTGTTCCTGCAATACCTTATATCGGGACAACAACTCGTTGCCCCGATATTTTTCATCTTCAACATCAGCAACAGCAGCTCGGAGAATTTCCTGTTCCTGCCGGAATAGTTTTTCATCGACTTTTCTCTTATCCATAATAATAGCCTTCCTTCACAGCCTTCCTACGCCTTGTTCTTGCTTTGCGGTCACTGGTGTTTTTCCGCAAGAGGCCGCAATTCAAACGGAAGAATCAGATCTTCCTTGAAATCTTCGGCGCATTCCATGGCCGTCTCGTTGTCCGCATCATAATACCAAATCACGCCGATCTTTTTGCCGGTTTGATAAGCCTCTTCCAATTTTTCCAAAATCATCATCAAGCATTTGGTACTGCTTGTATTGATATAAGGCATCAAAAAATCGATCTCTACAACAATCTCATTTTCCACGCTCTCAAGATATTGATCCAGCCAGGAAAAAACCGGCTCGTAAAATTTAAAAGAATTTTCCGGATAAGATTGTCCTTTAATACTCAACAGGTTTTGAACCGGGTCAAAATAAATCTCCGGAGTCGACTTTGTCTGTTCAATGTATAACAACTCCATGGCGGCCTCCTACACATACGCTTTCAAGGTGAAAAAACAAAAATCCGCATCCATTTTGAGAACATGATATTCCAGCGGTTGGCTGGCCTTTCGCGCCATATCCGTAAGCCCCAGCCCGGCTCCCATTTTGCCGGGCGGAATGTCGGCCTTCAGCAACTCTTTGTAGTATTTTTTCAACCCCGCCTTGTCCAAGGCGATAATGGTATCCAACTGAGCCGTAATTCCAGGAGCGTCAGCGCTTTCAATCAGATTTCCCGCCTGAACAAAATGCCCGGTCGCCGATTTTCCAATGGCCACAATAGCGGAGTTGGCGATTTTTTCTCCGGCGGAGCCGCCTTCTTTCCTGGCGCAGTAGTTCTTGACATTTTGCGTCTGCTCAATAAAAATCGAAAAAACATTGTATGTTTCCGTTTGGGACGTCGACTCGGTTTCCAGGTATTTCTTCACCGCATCGCCCAATTCTTCGATAATCTCCTGTGAAAAGCGGCCCGAAAAGCTGATGAGCACTCCATAATTTTGCAATACTTGCTGTAACTCAAACAAATTGTTTGCCATAAACAGCGGTTCCTCCTTTTATGCGACATATTTTCATTTTATCCTGTATTGCTTTGAATCTCCAGTCATTTTTCAAGATGAATTCTTGGTTTTCGATTTATATTTGAAACCCAATGACTGTAATATCATCCCGTTGCTCTACCTTTGACAGCCGCCCGGCAATCAGTTCCTCTACCGCCTGTTTTTGCTTTGGCAGAGGCCACCCGGCCATTGACTGCAAAAAGCGGGTGAAAGCCGTTCTTCCCATCCCGCCTTTTTCCTCTTCC
>CAZSRN010000121.1:0-6804 GCA_964609115.1 uncultured Veillonellaceae bacterium
GGCGCACAAGTTGCCGCAGTTGAGAAAAGTTTGATAGCTGCTGCAACGGCGGCTATTTGCGGAGGAAAAACAGTGGGGGTTATCATTCCTGCCGAACTGGCAGGGTCTTTGCCGACGGGTATGACAGCTGCGGTGTATGGATCGCGGGAGCGTCCAATGGAAGTTGCTGCGGGATTGTATGAAGCTCTTCGTTTCTTCGATACGCATCCGGTAGATGTGATTTATGCCGAAGGAGTTCGGGAGGAAGGTATCGGTCGTGCGCTGATGAATCGCCTTTACAAGGCGGCAAGCTCGGTAAGAGAGGGGTAATACGGTGATCCGCATAGTATTTGTCTGTACCGGAAATACCTGCCGCAGCCCAATGGCGGAAGCAATTTTAAAGGAAAAACTTAAAAAAAAAGGTGTAGCTGATTGCGTGAACGTGAGTTCGGCAGGCATTTCCGCATGGGAGGGGCAGCCGGCTTCCCCGGAGGCGATGGGTGTCCTGTTTCACAGAAAAATTTTGTCGATTGGAGCGCATCGCTCACAACAGGTCCGTGCGAAGCATTTGTCCGAAGCCGATTTGATTTTGACGATGACTCGTGCACACAAAGAAAGGCTTGAAAGGCTGTTTGCAGATTGTGCGGGAAAAATTGAGCTTTTGAGTGAATATGCCGGATCGACGGGGGATGTCGCAGATCCAATCGGCGGGTCGCTGAATGAGTATCAGTTGTGTGCCGATGAGTTGGACAGATGGATTGAAGCAAGTCTGGGGAAAATATTGACGTTGGCAGGAAAACTGTAACAGAACGACGAAAAATAGCCTGATATACATGGGGAGGTGAGTGAAATTGGTTATTGCATTAGGTAGCGACCATGGTGGATTTACGCTGAAACAGGCGATGATAGACCATTTGAAAGAAACCGGCATTGAGTTTAAGGATTTTGGTGTCTATTGCGCCGAATCTGCAGATTACCCGGATATTGCGATTCAAGTGGCCGAAGCGGTAGCTCGCGGCGACTATGAAAAAGGGGTGCTGTTTTGCGGCACCGGCATCGGTATATCGATTGCGGCCAATAAAGTACAAGGCATACGGGCGGCAAATTGTCATGATGTTTTTTCTGCGCAGATGTCGCGGGAACACAATAACGCCAACATTCTGACGATGGGAGAACGGGTGATAGGTTCAGGGTTGGCGGCGATGATTCTGGACATATGGCTATCAACGGATTTTGCGGGCGGACGTCATGCGCGACGCGTCGATAAAATTACGGCCTACGAACAGAGGAGGCCCTCCTAAGATGTTGGCGGAAATTGAACGCATTCGAGTAGAAACGCTGGCCGTCCTGCACGAGTATCACAAGATTGTGCAGCCCATGCCCGGACAGATTTTGGTTGTAGGATGCAGTACAAGCGAAGTCAGGGGAGCGAATATTGGAACAGATGGATCAATGGATGTGGCGGAGGCCATTCTTAATTCATTACATGACGAAATCTTTCATTGGGAAGGATTCTTGGCGATTCAGTGCTGTGAACATCTGAATCGAGCGTTGGTAGTGGAGCGTGAAGTTATGGAGCTGTATGGATTGGAAGAGGTCAGCGTTGTGCCGGTGGCCCACGCCGGCGGCGCTTTGGCTGCCCAGGCCATGCAGAATTTTATTGATCCGGTTGTGGTTGAGTCGATAGCAGCACACGGCGGCATCGACATTGGGGCGACCCTGATTGGAATGCATCTTCGCAAAGTGGCGGTTCCCTTACGGTTGCAACAGAAATCGATTGGGCAAGCCGGAGTGACAGTTGCATGGACCCGCCCCAAACTGATTGGCGGCGTCCGGGCAGTTTATAAATAAAAACAGTATTCTATTTTTGATATTACTATATAACAAAAAAGGTATGGAGGAGTCGGAATGAGCATTCTATCCCGGCAGGATCCGGAAATCGCACAAGCGATTGAGATGGAGGCTGCGCGTCAGCGCAACAAGATCGAACTTATCGCATCGGAAAACTTTGTAAGTGCAGCAGTACTGGAAGCACAGGGATCTGTGCTGACCAACAAATATGCGGAAGGATATCCAGGCGCCCGTTACTATGGAGGATGCGAATGCGTTGACATTGTTGAGTCTTTGGCGATTGAACGGGCAAAAACACTGTTCGGCGCAGAGCATGCCAATGTACAGCCGCACTCGGGTGCGCAGGCTAATACCGGCGCTTATTTCGCCTTTTTGAAGCCCGGAGATACAATTTTGGGCATGAACCTAGCTCACGGGGGACACTTGACACATGGCAGCCCCGTCAATATTTCCGGAAAATATTTTAAGGTAATTCCCTATGGAGTGGATGAAATTCATCACCGGATTGATTATGATAATTTGGAGAAATTGGCGACGGAACACCATCCCAATATTATTGTGGCCGGCGCCAGCGCCTATCCGCGAATCATTGATTTCGAACGCATTGGAAAAATCGCGAAGAAGCTGGGAATCCTGTTTATGGTAGACATGGCTCATATTGCGGGATTGGTGGCTGCTGGATTGCATCCGAGTCCGGTGCCCTACGCAGACATCGTTACGACAACGACCCACAAGACATTGCGGGGACCTCGCGGCGGCATGATTTTGTGCCGTTCCCAGTATGCCAAGGCGATTGACAAAGCGATGTTTCCCGGAATCCAGGGCGGGCCGCTGATGCACGTGATTGCTGCTAAGGCAGTGGCGTTAAAAGAAGCGATGAGCGATGATTTTAAGAAGTATCAGACCCAGATTGTCAAAAATGCAGCAGCATTGGCGGAGAATTTAATGAAAAATGGGTTTTCATTGGTATCTGGTGGAACGGATAACCATTTGCTTTTATTGGATGTTCGCAACCGCAATCTTACTGGAAAAGTGGCCGAGCGATTATTGGATGATATCGGTGTGACCGTCAATAAAAATTCCATCCCCAACGATCCTGCAGGACCCATGGTGACCAGCGGTATCCGGATCGGTACCGCAGCTGTGACTACCCGGGGTTTTGTTGAAGCTGACATGAAGGAAATAGCGGATATTATTACAATGGTTCTTGATCATCCAACTGATGAAATTGTCCTGACTCAGGCTAAGGCACGGGTCAAAGGCCTTTGCGACCGTTACCCGCTCTATGCAAAATAACTGTAGAAATTAACGAGGAGATGAATGGCATGCAGGTGAAAGTAATTAACCACCCCCTCATCCAGCACAAATTAACATTGATTCGGGATCTCAGAACGGGAACAAAAGATTTTCGCGAATTGCTGGAAGAGATTGCTATGCTGATGGCTTACGAGCTAACCAGGGATCTGCCGATGGAGGACATCGAGATTGAGACTCCGGTGGCGAAATGCCGGGGGAAAGTGATTTCCGGCAAGAAGATCAGTGTGGTTCCAATTTTGAGGGCGGGTCTTGGTATGGTGAATGGGGTGCTTCGTCTCATTCCTGCAGCCAAGGTTGGTCACATTGGCGTATATCGCGATCCACAAACACTGAAGCCTGTTGAGTACTATTGTAAGTTGCCGCCTGACGTGCTGGACCGCGAGGTCATTATTATCGACCCCATGCTGGCAACCGGAGGCTCTTCCGTAGCGGCTATCGACATGCTCAAACGCGGCGGAGCCAAGCAGATCAAATTGATGTGCCTGGTAGCGGCTCCTGAAGGAATCAATGTTGTGAACAGTGCTCATCCCGATGTTGAGATTTATGCGGCTGCTGTGGATGACCATCTAAATGATCATGGCTATATCGTGCCGGGACTCGGTGATGCCGGTGACCGAATTTTCGGCACCAAATAAAATGTCGAAAGATACACGTCCTTCCTGGGACGAATATTTTATGGATATTACCCGAGTGGTTGCCAATCGTTCAACTTGTCTGCGGCGTCAGGTGGGGGCGGTAATTGTTAAGGATAAACGATTACTGACCAGTGGTTACAATGGGGCTCCACAAGGCTTGGCACACTGCTTGGAAGTTGGCTGCCTCCGGGAACGAATGGGAATTTTATCCGGTGAACGTCACGAATTGTGCAGAGGGCTTCATGCCGAACAAAACGCTATCGTGCAGGCTGCGCTTCATGGCGTCGGCATTTCCGGATCAACGATTTATTGTACGCATCAGCCTTGTTCGGCTTGCGCCAAGATGATTATTAATGCCGGGATCCGTCGCATTGTATATGAATTTTCATATCCGGATGAACTGTCTCGCGATTTATTGGCCGAGGCTGGGGTCGAATGTTGTTGCATTCAGGCCAAACGGTAAGCCATCAGAAGTGAGATATAAGAGAAAGGCAGCCTGTTAAGCTGCCTTTCTCTTATAAATGCATCGCAAAGCCAACCCGTCCAAGTAAAGAAAAAGGATTTTTTCATTTTTTGTGTAATATATTGCCACATGGAAACTTTATATTTGCCAAAACTAAACCGTTTGCATCCGACGTTGGAGTCTACGGTATTCAAAGTAGTGGAAGAATCGGGAGAATTAGCTCGAGCGGTATTGCAGCACCTATCGGATTCTGAGTTGAAAACTTCAGAGTCACTGGATGAAGTGGCGGCGGAACTGCTGGATGTTGCCCAGACCTGCGTGACTATGATTTTTGTGTTGGAAGACGAATACGGATTGCGTTGTGAGGATCTGGTCGAATCGCATTTGTCAAAGCTGCGGGGAAAAGGCTATTTGTTTATCGAAGGCGATTCCTACAAGATTGAGAATTCCGGATCGTTTAAAGTTTTGCGCTTGCCTCGTTTGCAAATACAAGGGGTGGATTTGCTCAAAACCGTATGTAAAATTCAGGAAGAAATTGGAGAATTAACGCAGTTTCTTGGTAAAGGCGCAGGTGCTTCCGGAGAGATGGAAATTTTCGACCGACAGACTGTTTTTACGGGTGCGGCATTAGAATTGCTCGACATTGCGCAATGTTGCTTCACGATGATGTATATTTTGGCTGATACCTATCAAATGAATTTGCAGCCCTACTTGCAACGGCATGAGTCAAAGCTTCGGCGCAAAGGATACTTTGATTGACAAGGATGGCATCGATGGAGTACACTTATATGTGTTTTGAAACGAGGTGCCGACAGAAATGACTGTTTATTTTACTGCATTTATAGTTGCTCTGGGAGTGACCTATCTGGTTACTCCATCCGTAAAACGGTTGGCCATACGATGGGGAGCCGTAGATAAGCCTGAAGCTAGAAAAGTTCATAAAGGAATCATCCCCAGACTGGGTGGGTTGGCTATTTATGCCGGATTCATTGCGTCCGTATTAGCCAGCGTTCATCTAACATGGGAACTGGTGGGCCTTTTGACGGGTGGAACAGCGATTCTGCTTTTGGGAGTTATTGATGATATATATCAACTGCCTGCCAAGGTAAAACTTGTTGGGCAGATTATTGCCGCGTCTGTCCTACTGTTATTTGATATTCAAATTGATTGGTTGACCAATCCATTCGGCAGTATGATTTATTTAGATATGTGGGCGATTCCGTTTACTCTTTTATGGGTCGTCAGTTTGACCAACATGCTTAATCTCATTGATGGGCTGGATGGTTTGGCTGCCGGTGTTTCAACGATTGCTGCAGTAACCGTTTTTTTGATGGCTGTTGATCAAAATCTATGGCTTGTCGCCGTGCTGACGGCAGCATTGGCCGGCAGTGCTCTTGGGTTTCTCCATTTTAATTTTAGCCCGGCAAAGATTTTCATGGGTGATACGGGCAGTATGTTTTTGGGCTACATGTTAGCGGCGGTTTCTGTAGTAGGCACAGTAAAAAGTGCGGCGACAATTGCTCTTATTGTGCCGATGGTTGCACTGGGATTGCCGATTATGGACACGGCATGTGCGATTATTCGCAGATTTAATAACGGGCAACCGATTTTTAAACCGGATCGGGGCCATTTGCATCACCGTTTGTTGGATATGGGATTAACGCAGACTCAAGTCGTGCTGATTTTATATTTGGTCAGCATTATTCTTGGAGTTAGCGCTATTGTGCTGACAGAAGTAAAATTTGGTTACGCTGCCATTATTGTGGTGGGGTTGTTGGCGGCTGCTTTTATTGCTGCCCGCAAAACTGGAGTACTCAAAGATGCAAGTTCAGTTAAGGGCCGGTAGGCTCTTTTCTTTTGGTCAATTTGTAATTAAAGAACGATAATGAGAAACAAAGCGAGAATGAGACAAGCAAAACGAAAAGCGTTCTCATCCCCGCTTTTTTCATGAAATTATTTGGATAGTGCGGAAATCATCGTGATGGAGCATGGGAGGAACGAATTGAAACAATTAAAAGTCATGACAATTTTTGGCACTCGACCGGAAGCGATCAAGATGGCTCCGGTAGTGTTGGAACTGCAAAAGTATCCTGATAAAATTCAGTCGATCGTTGCAGTGACTGCGCAGCATCGTGAAATGTTGGATCAGGTCTTGCAGCTGTTTCGGATCAAACCGGATTATGACTTGGATATTATGAGCCCGTCGCAAACGTTGTTTGACATTACCAGCCGGGCCCTGACCGGACTGAATGACGTATTGGCGAAGGCTAACCCCGATCTGGTATTGGTGCACGGTGACACGACCACTACATTTGTCGGGGCGCTGGCCGCTTTTTATCACCAGATTCCAGTGGGCCATGTGGAAGCGGGACTGCGAACCGGCAACAAGTATTCTCCGTATCCTGAAGAAATGAACCGCAAACTCGCCGGAGTTCTGACCGACCTGCATTTTGCGCCGACCGCGACGGCTCGGCAGAATTTATTGCAGGAGAATGTTGCGACCGATTCAATCTTTGTGACGGGTAATACAGTGATCGATGCCCTTCTGTCAACGGTGGC
>CAZSRN010000122.1:0-6798 GCA_964609115.1 uncultured Veillonellaceae bacterium
GCTGCAACCATCCCGGCCGGAGAGGCTTGCAGCGGATTCGTGCGTGAGCGGGCAGGCGGCGGCATATAAGGGATTCCAGGGACAATCTGACGCACACGACTGGTGTTGAATCCAACGCGACGCGCGGCATCCACGATAATTCCCTCAACGCAAAGAACCAAATTGCTGTTTTTTCCTGCCAGTTCTATGGTAAGAGTTTTTGTCTCAATTTTTCCCTGACCTGCGCGGAGGTCTACCAACAGATGCAAAACCCGATCCAGACCTTCCTGTTGGGAAACAGAGGCAATGCGTCCGTCAACCAGATGCTTTCGCAGCAACATGCAAAGTGAGGAAGGTTCCAGCGGATTCTCACGTGAACTCTGTGTCAGGTGCACACGCGGATCCGATGGGTCGATGGAAATGGCCAGTGAATAGTCCCGTTCCGGTTGCCTGATTTTCAGAACAAAAAGGTACCGGGTTGGTTGCAGAATTTTTTCGATTCGACCGCCGGACAATTGCTGATTCAATTCAGTTGCGAGTACATGAATGGAAAGTCCTTCAATATTCATAACGGTATTAAGTATATCACCGCATCCCTGTTCCGTCACGGGAAGAATTTGTGCGCTTATTCAGGAAAATGATTTGATTTGATATAATGACACTAGAAAAGTATGATTTTTCAACAGCAGAGGAGGATACAATGTTCACGATTGATGAACTGCTGCAACCCCAAAGTTTACAAGAAGCAGGGGAGATGTTGTCGGCATCGCCGGAGCTGGTGGTGTTGGGCGGATGTGGATTTCTCAAACTCGGCTCGCGGCGCATCGGCAAAGCCATGGATTTGTCGCGCTGCGGGTTAGGCAACATAAAGGAAGAAAATGATTTTATTTGTATTGGAGCCATGACGACACTATATGACATTGAGAAAAATCCATCCTTGTTGCAATTTTTTAATGGAGTGTTACCTCGTGCGATCGGCAATATCTTGGGGACGCAATTTCGCCGCTGTGCAACGATGGGCGCGTCTGTGTATTCCAAATATGGATTCTCCGACATTCTTCCTGCCTTGCTGGTGCTGGATACAGAGGTGGAACTTTTGAAAAATGGCAGGATGGCGCTGCCGGAGTTTCTCGCCAAACCGATAACCCGGGATATTTTGACAAGAATATATATAAAAAAAGATCAGCGCCATGCAGCTTATCAAAATTTGCGTAATGCAAGCGCTGATTTTCCGATACTGAATGCAGCCGTTTCAAAACAGGAAACCCAATGGAAAATTGTCGTAGGCGCTCGCCCCGGCATCGCTCAACTCGCTGTGGACGCATCCCGCCTATTGTCTGAAAGACAAATCGAACATACGAACGTAGAGAAAGTAGCGGAACACGTCGCGCAAGAACTAACGTTCGGCAACAATAATAAAGCAACAGCCGATTACCGGCGTGCGATGTGCAAAGTGCTTGTGAAACGGGCCATCGGGGAGGTTATGTCATGCAATTGAAGA
The DNA here is from genome assembly GCA_964609115.1 of uncultured Veillonellaceae bacterium. Lineage (GTDB taxonomy): Bacteria > Bacillota > Negativicutes > UBA1444 > UBA1444 > UBA1444. Next base: position 1,481 of record CAZSRN010000122.1, read on the forward strand.
TGCGGTTGAATGGAAAAGACAAGACATTTGAAGTGGCGCCGGATGAAATGTTGGCGGATGTGTTGCGAAAGAATGGAATGCTCAGCATACGTCAGGGATGTGATACTTCCTGCTGTGGCCTTTGTACGGTATGGATTGATCAAAAACCGCTGCTTTCCTGTACAGTACCGGCTTTTCGCGCGGAAGGGAAAAGCGTTACAACCATTGAGGGCGTTCAACCGGAGGCCGAAAAATTTGCGGGTATTTTGGCGGCTGAAGGAGCTGAGCAATGCGGATTTTGCAGCCCGGGGTTTATTATGACGGTTTTGGCCATGAAGCAGGAATTGAAAAATCCGACGGACGATGAAATCAAACATTATCTGGCGGGAAATCTTTGCCGTTGCACCGGTTATATGGGACAGATGCGAGCCGTAAAAACCTACATGGAGGTGAAGGCTTGATGGAATGGGTAGGAAAAAACGTTGCCAAAATCGACGGGATTGCTATTGCAACGGGAAAACCGTTATATACGGAGGATCTGGTCGTACCTGGAGCGTTGACGCTCAAAGTATTGCGCAGTCCTCATGCTTTTGCCCGCATCAAATCCATTGATGTGGAGGCAGCCAGGTCTCTGGAGGGTGTAGAGTGTGTTCTCACCTATAAAGATGTGCCGCAGGTCCGTTTTACCAAAGCTGGACAGTCATATCCGGAACCTTCGCCCTATGATCGTCTGATTTTGGATCAATGGGTTCGTTATGTCGGTGATGAAGTAGCCATTGTTGCGGCAGTGGACGAAAAAACCGCAGTGGCGGCACGCGATTTGATCCGGGTTGAATATGAAGTGCTGGAGCCGGTTTTGGATTTAGCGACTGCAATTGATCATCCGTCTGTCGTTCATCCGGAAGCGGACCTGCACTGCAATTTTCCCATCGGGCTGGAGCGGGAAAGAAATATAGCTTCTACGCATGTTACCGAATATGGGGATATTGAAGGCGAACTGGCCAAATGCGATGTGGTGGTGCAAGAATCTTACAGCACGCAGGCGCAGGCTCAATCGATGATGGAAACGTTTCGGACTTTCACTTATCTGGATCAAGCCAGCCGGCTGGTTGTTGTCAGTTCGACACAAATTCCTTTCCATGTTCGGCGACAGCTCGCCCACGCCTTGCAAATTTCATCCAGTCGAATTCGGGTAATCAAACCTCGGATTGGCGGAGGTTTTGGCGCCAAGCAAACCGCAGTTTCTGAAATTTATCCCGCCATTGTCACGCTCAAAACCGGTAAACCGGCAAAACTGGTGTATGACCGGAAAGAATCCTTTATTGCCTCCAACAGCCGTCATGCCACTCAATTCACGGTTCGTATGGGCGCAGACCGCGATGGTTTTATCCGCGTTGTGGACATACAGGGTTGTTCCGATACTGGGGCCTATGGCGAGCACGCTTCGACTGTTTTTGCTGTTATTGGGGATAAAACCTTGCCCCTCTACAACAAAACGAGGGCGGCCCGGTTCAAAGGCTATGCGGTTTATACAAACAAAATGCCGGGCGGAGCGTTTCGGGGCTACGGAGCGACACAGGGGACTTTTGTTCAGGAGTGTACGGTGAATAAACTGGCGGAAGCGCTGGGGATGGACCCGACGGAACTGCGACTCAAAAACTTGATTCGCGAAGGAGAAACGTCCCTGCATTATAAAGGAAAAAAATTGGGCAGCTCCGCATTGCATCGCTGCATTGAAAGAGGCAAGCAGCTCATCGGTTGGGACAAAAAATATCCTCGCATTGAAATGGATGGAAAAGTTAGAGCCGTAGGTATGGCCGTTACCATGCAGGGGTCGGGAATAGCGAATATCGATACGGCTTCAGCGGAAATCCGCCTCTGCGACGATGGCAACTATCTTGTCTTGGTAGGGTCTACGGATATGGGGACCGGCAGCGATACCATTCTGTTGCAGATGGCGGCGGAAGCCATGCAGTCTTCCATGGATCATTTTACAATTCATGCCGCCGATACCGATGTTTCGCCTTATGATCCGGGTTCTTACGCATCCAGCACTACCTATGTGACGGGCATGGCGGTAAAGAAAGCCGCAGAAGAATTGCGGGGAAAAATCATCGACCTTGCGGCTCATATTCTGGAAGCACCTTCCACGGAAATAGAGTTTGACGGAAATTGCTGTACGCACAACCTTACGGGTAAAACGATCACACTACTCCAGATTGCCGTGAAATCCGTTGTTGGACCTGATCTTCGCCAGTTGTCCGGATATGCCACTTTTGGCAGTCCCGTATCTCCGCCTCCTTATATGGCTGGATTCGCCGAAGTCGAAGTGGACAAAGAAACCGGGAAAGTTTCCTTGTTAAATTATGTATCGGTTGTAGATTGCGGCACCGTCATCAATCCCAATTTGGCCCGGATCCAGGCCGAGGGAGGAATCGTGCAGGGAATCGGACTGGCGTTGTTTGAAGAAGTTCAATATGATTCACGCGGTAATTTGCAGTCTAATTCTTTTATGACATATAAAATTCCAGGACGAAAAGACATCGGCAGGATTCAAGTGGAGTTCGAGCCCAGCAACGAACCGACGGGTCCGTTCGGAGCCAAATCCATCGGGGAAGTGGTTGTCAATACTCCTGCGCCTGCCATTGTGGCTGCCGTGTATAATGCGGTGGGCGTGCGCATTACAGATTTACCGATCACACCGGAAAAAGTATTTAGGGGAATGGAAAAAATAAAATTGACTGCCGAAAAATAAGTAAACGGAGGGAACCGCTAATCTATTGGGGTCCCTCCGTTTTTTTCATGCAAAAAATCCAGCTGTGGTGGACTTTCCCCGCATTTTTGTATATAATTCTTATATTATTGATGTTGTTGCAGACAGGAGGGTAAAACGTGAAATTCACCAAATGGCAGGGAATCGGCAACGATTTTGTAATAGTGAACGGATTTGAGGAAAAAATCGACGATTACCCCAGTAAGGCGATCGAAGTTTGTGACCGTCATTTTGGCATAGGCGCCGACGGGCTCGTCATTGCGCTGCCGTCGGAAATTGCCGATTTTCGCATGCGAATTTTCAATTCAGATGGTAGTGAAGCTGAAATGTGCGGCAATGTGACGCGCTGTTTCGCCCGTTATGTTTACGAAAACGGCTTAACGACCAAAACAGAGCTGAGCATTGAGACGCTCGCAGGCATTATCAAGCCGAAACTTTTGTTTGAAGCAGGAAAGGTGAAGGCGGTCTGCGTCGATATGGGCGAACCCCGTCTGAAACGCGGCGAAATCCCGATGACCGGTACACCGGATGAACAGGCTGTAAATGTTCCGCTACAAGTTGGCGATGCAGCTTATCAGGTTACCTGCGTCAGTATGGGAAATCCCCACTGCATAATTTTCACCGATGACGTGGAAACATTGGACTTGCCGGCGCTAGGCCGACCGATCGAGATTCATCCGATGTTTCCCCGAAAAACCAATGTGGAATTTGTACAGGTTATCGATCGTCAGACACTCCGCATGCGGGTATGGGAGAGGGGCGCTGGCGTTACACTTGCTTGCGGGACGGGTACCTGCGCAACGGTGGTGGCCGCCGTACTGAATCACAAAACCGACCGGCGTGTTTTGGTTCATTTGGATGGCGGAGACTTGCTCATTGAATGGCGGGAAGACAATCACATTTATAAAACCGGCCCTGCAGTGGAAGTGTTCCGGGGCGAATATCTGGGATAAAACATTTTACAAACGGAGGATGATTGGATTGGAAAGAGCAGAAAGAATCAAAAAAGTTCCCCCCTATTTGTTTGCACTGATTGATAAAAAGAAGCGGGAAGCGATGGCAAAAGGCGTCGATATTATCAGCTTCGGCATCGGTGATCCTGATCAGCCGACACCTTCGCAAATCGTTGAAAAAATGTGTGAAGCGGTTCATGCACCAAAGAATCATCGGTATCCGGATTATGAAGGTTCTCCGGAATTCCGCGCCGCTGCGGCTGCCTGGTATAAAAAGCGTTTTGACGTTACTGTGGATCCGGCGACGGAAGTCATGACCCTTATTGGGTCCAAGGAAGGCATTGCGCATATTTTCCTGGCATATGTCGATCCTGGCGATTACACCTTGATTCCGGACCCGGCTTATCCGGTTTATAAACTGGGCACATTGTTCGCAAACGGTATTCCCCATTATATGCCGTTAAAAGCAGAAAACCGCTTTTTGCCGGACTTTTCCGCAATTCCGACGGATGTAGCGAAAAAGGCGAAAATAATGTTTTTGAATTACCCCAACAACCCAACCGCTGCGATCGCCGATCTTAAGTTTTTTGCCGAAGCAGTGGATTACTGCAAGCAATATGATATTATTCTCTGTCATGATAATGCTTATTCCGAAATGGCGTTTGACGGATATTGCCCGCCCAGCATTCTTCAGGTTCCGGGCGCCAAGGACATTGCCGTGGAATTTGCTTCTTTGTCCAAACCGTTCAACATGACCGGCTGGCGTATTGGGTTTGCCGTTGGTTGCGCGGAAGTGATCGGCGGGCTTGGAATTATCAAGACCAATGTCGATTCGGGGCAGTTTACAGCTGTACAGGATGCAGGCATTGAGGCGTTATTGAATATCGACCCCGGATTTATTCCCGGAATGAATAAAATGTATCAGGCGCGTCGGGATGTTTTGATCGAAGGCTTGAATTCATTGGGCTGGAAAGTGGAAAAGAGCCAGGCAACCTTTTATGTCTGGGCGCGGGTTCCGGCAGGGTATGATTCGATGAGTTTCACTGAAGCCATGCTCGAAAAATGCGGCATTATTGTCGTGCCGGGTGTTGGCTATGGCCCTTCCGGCGAAGGATATGTCCGCTTTGCCCTGACACTGGATGAAGCACGCATACGGGAAGCCATCGGGCGCATGAAACAGAACCTGTCCCTGTAAAACGGCGAACGTAGGCAGAGGGGGAGTCCTTTTGTTCAAAAGCATGACGGGTTTTGGCCGCGGCGAATATCATGACAGTGATCATCGCTTTACTGTTGAAATTCGTGCAGTTAATCATCGATTTAATGACATCATACTCAAAATCCCCAAACATCTCGGCGGCTTGGAAGATCGGGTGCGGAAAAGCATTGCCGGGACCTTGGCCAGAGGACGGATCGATGTTGTTGTGACGGCAGACGATTATATGGAACGTCGCCGCACCGTCCGGGTAGATAAAGGATTGGCCGCCGGTATTGCGGCAGGTGGGTTAACACAATCGGCCATTATGGGAACCGCGGAAAGTGCGATTCATAGCTTAAATTTGGCGGCGGATGTGACCAGCCAAATGGTGGCGAACATTTCTGTGGGTTATGGAGTT
>CAZSRN010000123.1:0-250 GCA_964609115.1 uncultured Veillonellaceae bacterium
TGGGCCGCAGTAACCCGTATTTTGGTAAAGAACATGGAAAAACCGGAACTCGGGCTAGTTTTACGATTGGATGTTACGGTCCGTTATGGCGTGAATATCCCGGTGGCTGTGCATGAGGCTCAAGAGCGAATCAAAATGCAAGTTGAATACATGACATGGATGACGGTTACGGACGTCGATATCTATGTGCGAAATATTGTAGCGGATGCCAAAGGATAGAAGGGAGGACGATTTGGAACTTGGCTTCACA
>CAZSRN010000123.1:260-6786 GCA_964609115.1 uncultured Veillonellaceae bacterium
GTTCTTTTTTCTGGGTACGCGAAACTTCCGGTTGGAATTACCGCAAGTGAAATGTATAAAGTAATTGGCGTGATTCTGGTAATTCGGGTGGAAACCGGAGAAATTATGGAAGCGGATTGTACCTTGGCTACTAATGTTGCTCGTGAATATGTTTCACAGATTTTATTAGGTCAGTCGCTCAAAAATGGGCCTGATGCCGCATTGCGGATTGTCGACAAACGTTATCAGGGTAGTGCCAAAAAAGCAATTATGACTTCATTGCGCATTATTTATGATAAGTATCGCAGTTTTATGGAGGAACAGATCTCACCTGAGTCTGATATTTGACAAGCGGCGCAGGAGACCTTTGTTACCTGTCATAATTATTGATGTTAATGGAATCTTTTCACCGCTCTGCCGGTTTCTGTATCGGGAGAGCGCCTTTGTTTATGAATTTCCTGTCGAAAGGAGTCGCAATGCACTATCGGTCTTATCTTATAGAAAGTTTTGGCTGTCAGATGAATTTGAGCGATTCAGAACGAATTGCCGGTCAACTGGAGAAACTGGGTTGCGCTGCTGTTGATACGCACGAGCAGGCAGACATTATTGTCATGAATACCTGTTGTGTCCGTGAAAGTGCGGAAAATCGAATTTTTGGACGAATTGGCGCTTTAAAGCGTTTAAAAACGAAGAATCCCAATATACTCATTATTGTTGCCGGTTGTTTGGCGCAAAAGGATCAGGCGGCAATTTTCCGTCGGGCTTCTCATGTGGACATTGTTTTAGGGACGCAGAATATTGACCGGCTGGCGGAAATTATCAGCGAGCAGCAACGGCGAAAGCATTGGGTCGAATCTGACGAATATGCACTGGACGGCTTGGGTGAGGCCCAGGGAGAAAACCGCCATACGGGGATTAGCGCCTGGATTCCAGTGATGTACGGATGCGACAATTTTTGCAGTTATTGCATTGTTCCCTATGTAAGAGGTCGGGAACGCAGTCGGCCGGCCGAATCGATCTTGCAGGAAATCAAGGCCTTTGTTGCTTCCGGTGGAAAAGAAGTTACCTTGTTGGGACAGAACGTGAATTCTTATGGAAAAAATCTTGAAGGTAATTGGAACTTTCCTCGCTTGCTGGAAGCTGTGAACCAAATTGAGGGGATTGGTCGAATTCGTTTTATGACATCCCACCCGAAAGATTTTGGCAACGAGTTGATTCAGGCCATAGCGAACGGAAAAAATATTTGCAAACATTTGCATTTGCCGGTACAGTCCGGATGTGACGAAATTTTGCAACGAATGAACCGTCGCTACACAACGGCTGATTATCAACGCCATGTCGAACGGCTACGTTCCGTCATCCCTGATATAAGTCTTACTACCGACATTATTGTTGGATTTCCGGGCGAAACGGAGGAGATGTTTGAACAAACATTGAACTTCATGTCAGAGATGAAATTTGATGCCGCGTTTACTTTTTTGTATTCCAAACGCTCCGGCACACCGGCGGCCGATATGGAACAGCAAGTACCTCACTCGGTACAGCAGGCGCGTTTGGAAAGATTGATGGAGTTGCAGAATGAAATCGGCCTGCGCGCCAACCGGCATTATATAGATCAGATCGTGGAAGTGTTGGCGGATGGACCGAGTAAAACGGATTCATCGACATATTCCGGACGCACCAGCCAAAACAAGATCGTTTTATGGCCGACAACATCAGGGGACCGACCTGGTCGTATTTGTACGGTACGAATTACTTCAGCCCAGACCTTTTTGCTCAAGGGAATTGCAGATAGTGAAAGGACCGGGATGCAGCCTTGAATTATACGCCGATGATGGAACAGTATCGCGAAGTGAAACGACAACATCCGCAAGATTTGCTGATGTTCCGGCTCGGTGATTTTTACGAGCTTTTCTTTGATGATGCGGAACTGGCGTCTCGAGAACTGGAAATAACGCTGACTTCACGGGAAGCGGGAAACAATAATCGTGTTCCGATGTGTGGAGTTCCTTACCATGCCGTGGATGGATATTTGGCCCGATTGATTGCCAAGGGATACCGGGTGGCTATCTGCGAGCAAGTGGAAGATCCCAAGCTGGCCAAAGGAATCGTGCGGCGTGAAGTGGTCCGGGTAGTAACGCCGGGCACTATTTTATCCGAAGCGGTATTAACGGAAAACGGAAATAATTATCTGGCTTTGATTTGCGAGCATGAAACCGAATTGGCTCTTGCAGCCGCCGATATTTCGACCGGTGAGTTTTTATGGACGCTGTTTACCGGAACCGACCGGTACCCGGCCCTGATGAATCAATTATCCCGGCTGATGCCGGCAGAGATCGTTTTGACGGGAAAACTGGAACGATGGCCTGAGGTTGAGCGCTTTTTACAAGCTCGACTGCCGAACTGCACGGTTACAACCGCAGTTTGTGATGAATTGACTTCCTTACAAGCATTGCCTTCCCGTCATTTCATCGCCTCGGATATTCCACAGGAACAGGCTGCTTTTCTGGCGATTGCACAGTTGTTGCACTACTTGCATCAAACGATGAAAACGGATTTGTCTCACGTGAACCGGCTGACCCGATTCCGGTTTCAAGACGTTCTCATGCTGGATGCCACAACGCTGCGGAATTTGGAAATAACCCGCAACATGCGGGAAGGTGGCAAACGGGGCAGCCTTTTGGGCGTTATTGATTTTACTGTAACCGCGATGGGGAGCAGATTGCTGCGGCATTGGCTGGAGTCGCCGCTAGTGAATTTGCTGGAAATTCGTCGCCGTCACGATGCAGTAGAGGAACTGGTTGATACTCCAACAATCCGGCAATCCTTGCGGGAACGACTGAAATCGGTGTATGATTTGGAACGGATTTTAACGCGCATTGAGGTAGGAACTGCGAATGCTCGGGATTTGACGGCTTTGCGCAGTTCCTTTGAAATCTTGCCGGAATTAAAGCAACTGTTGTGTGGGTTGAAGTCGAATGCGCTGACCGAGGTGGGGTTCGGCATGGAAACTCATACGGATTGTGCGGATCTGATTAGTGCAGCCATCATGGATACGCCTCCTTTTTCGATTCGTGAAGGGGGTTTTATCCGGGACGGTTATGATTTGGAACTGGATGAATTGCGCAGTTTGTCACGGGACAGCCGGCAATGGGTGCAGGAAATGGAAGCCCGCGAAAAAGAAAGTACCGGGATCAAGTCTTTAAAGATCAGCTATAATAAAGTGTTTGGTTACTACATTGAAGTTACGCATGCCAATACAACCGCCGTACCGGTCAATTATGTCCGCAAGCAGACATTGGTTAATGCAGAACGTTACATCACGCCTGAGTTAAAGGAATTTGAAACGAAGATTCTGGGCGCGCAGGAAAAAATTGTTACAATTGAATATCATCTGTTCTGCCAGGTACGTGACTTTATCAAAGACCGGTTGGCTACGATTCAGTCAACGGCCCGTCATCTGGCTGCGTTGGATTGTCTTGTTTCTTTTGCGGAGGCGGCGGCGCAATATCGCTATGTGCGTCCTGCGATGACGGAAGATCAACGGATCGTGATTCGGGATGGACGGCATCCGGTTGTAGAGCGTTTGCTGGCCGGAGAAATTTTTGTACCGAATGATACGATTCTGGGGCCTGATGAATGTGAAATCATGATTTTGACAGGTCCCAACATGGCGGGCAAATCTACTTACATGCGTCAAGTGGCTCTGTTGACGTTGATGGCGCAAGCCGGTTCGTTTGTGCCGGCTAGGGAAGCTTCCATTTCGCCGGTTGACCGCATCTTCACGCGGGTTGGCGCAAGCGATGATCTGGCTACGGGTCAGTCTACCTTCATGCTGGAGATGAATGAGGTTTCACAGATTTTAAAACATGCGACTTCACGCAGTCTGATCATCCTTGATGAAATTGGCCGTGGTACGAGTACCTTCGACGGAATGAGCATCGCCCGGTCTGTGGTGGAATATATTAAAGAACGGATTCACGGCAAAACAATTTTTGCTACACATTATCATGAGTTGACCTGCTTGTCGGACTGGCGTCCAGCCATAAAGAATTACTCCATGGCGGTGAAAGAACGCGGGAACGACGTGGTATTTTTACGTCGTGTTGTCGCGGGCGGCGCCGATAAGAGTTACGGAATACATGTGGCAAAACTGGCCGGATTGCCGGGAAAAGTTGTGGAGCGAGCACAGGAACTCTTGGTGCAAATTGAAGCGGAGGCAGGTTGCCCTGCAGCCCCTGCCCAAAAAGCTGCAGAAACAGATGCAGCGCTGTCGTTATTTCGCTCAACACTGGCAGATGAACTGGCTACGATTGACGTGATGACGCTGACTCCATTGGAAGCGCTCAATTTGTTGCATAAATTTCATTTGCAGGCAAAACAGGAGGCCGGTAAATTATGAACGCGTCCATTATTGAGTTGTTGGATGATACTTCTATCAACAAAATTGCGGCGGGCGAGGTAATCGACCGGCCTTCTTCCGTTGTGAAGGAACTGGTGGAAAATTCTTTGGATGCAGGCGCAAAGCGCATTGAAGTAGAAATTGAAGCGGGCGGAGTCGGCAGAATCCGGGTCATGGATGATGGAACAGGGATGTCTGAACCGGATGTTCGCATGGCGGTATTGCGGCATGCCACCAGTAAAATTCGCAGCGCGGAAGATTTGGTTTCTGTCGCGTCATTGGGATTTCGCGGGGAAGCGTTGCCCAGCATTGCTTCCGTATCCAAGTTTCAGCTGATTAGCCGCCAACCGGGGCAGAGCTTGGGAACCCGGCTGGAAATCGAGGGAGGGCAACTGAAGGAAGTCGAGGAATGCGGTGCTGAGATCGGAACGGTCATTGCCGTAACCGATTTGTTTTTTAATACGCCGGCCCGGTTGAAGTTTATGAAAACTGCAGCGGCAGAAAGCTCCCATATTCATGACGCGATGGTCAGGCTGGCTATTTCTCGTCCCGATGTCACTTTCCGGTTGACAAACAACGACAGAACCACCCTGCACACTCCGGGTACCGGCAGTTTATCGGATACTTTATCGGCGCTTTATGGACCGGATACGTTGCAACAATTATTTTCGGTGGATTATTCCGACGGAGAAATCCGTATTCAGGGTTTTGCTGCTCGTCCATCGGTTCGCAAAGGCTCCCGCCAATGGCAAAGTTTTACGGTCAACCGACGGGTTATCGGCAGCCGGATGCTGAACAGGGCTGTGGATACTGCTTATCAGACCTTACTGCCGATAGGAAGTTATCCGCTGGTTGCCCTGCAACTTGAAATTCCGGCGCAGCAAGTGGATGTCAATGTTCACCCACAGAAAGCGGAAGTGAAATTTCAAGATGAACGGATCGTATTTCGAACCGTGTACGCCGCACTCAAAGAAGTGTTGATAGCGCCGGAAGATCCATCGGCGGCGGCGGCTGCCTTTGATCACACTTCATATCGTCCACAGCTTCCAAAATCATATGTGCAGGAAACGTTGGCGGTACAGGAATATTCCGCCATTCCGGAAACGACACTTGCAAAAGATGTTTTTTTGCAGCCAATTTCATTATCAGAGCCGGAAACGGTTGAAACTGAGACGGACATTTCTAAAACGTCCATAGTGGAGGACACCCAAGTTGAAACCAGGCTGAAAGCACTGGCGCAATATGCCCGATGTTATATCCTTGCCAGTGATGATGAAGATTTGTATATCGTAGATCAGCATGCCGCACACGAGCGATTATTGTTTGATCTGTTGGCGCAAAAACAGCAAGCTGCTGCTTTTCAGACGTTGCTGATTCCATTGGTCGTTGATCTGGACCCTTTGGAAACGCAGGCGGCGGAAACTTATGCCGACGAAATGGAAGGCTTGGGCTTTTCTTATGATTGGGTGGGGCCGAACGCTGTGAGAATTTCCGAACTTCCCACACATCTCCCGCCCCAAGAAGCGGAAGGGCTGTTTCATCAAATTTTATCATCAGCGTTGACCTTGAAAACCCCGGATGCTGAAAATTTCCGTCAGCTTTGGATTGAGACCGCCGCTTGCCACATGGCGGTCCGCGCGGGACAAGTGTTGAATCAGCCGCAGATGCAAGGACTTCTGGATGACTTGATGAAAGCGGAGCGACCCTATACGTGTCCGCATGGCCGACCGACATTGATTCGCCTTACGGAAAAAGATCTGGCCAAGTTATTTAAACGAATATGATTGTAACGACATCCTTGAGCGTTCTGACGGAGGACGTAGAGGTCGCAAACCGTTTTGCAGTTGAAATCGATGCGACATATGTACCGCGGGAACGGGAAACATTGTCCGGTCTGCAAAAAAAATATAATGTGTTGCAGTTTGTTGTGGTGGAAAACGGACAACCCGTTGTATATCATGGAGCCGAACGGTTTTTCTTTCACCGGGGAATGGCGGAACTGCGGATTTTGAATTTGCAGCGCTCGGGCCACGATCCGATGATAGCCGCGATGGGCCTGAAGCCCGGAATGAGCGTGCTGGATTGTACCCTCGGCTTGGCTGCAGACGCATTGGTTGCGTCGTTTGCTGCCGGAGCGGCCGGAAA
>CAZSRN010000124.1:0-1204 GCA_964609115.1 uncultured Veillonellaceae bacterium
GTCGGGCGGCCCAACGTGGGCAAGTCCTCGCTGCTGAACCGGCTGGTGGGCGAGCAACGCATTTATTATCACGATCTCATCGACTCGGACCTGAAAACCGTCTCTGTTCTGATTCCGATGCATAATGAGGAAAACGTCGCATCCTATATTCTGGACCAACTGCTGAAAGTGGATTACGACACGGACAAGCTGGAAATCATTCCGATCAATGATTTTTCCGAGGATGGAACGCAGGACGTAATCGACGCTTACGCCCGCAAGGACCCCCGGATCAAACCGCTGCACCGTTACGAAGGAGTGCGCGGGAAGTCGGCGGCGTTGAACGACGCCATCCGGGTGGCATCCGGCGAAATCATTGTGGTGTTTGATGCGGATTATCTGCCGCCGCGCGGAATTATCAAAAATCTGGTCATCTGTTTCAATGATCCGGAAGTGGGTGCGGTGATGGGCCGGGTGGTTCCGGTCAATGCGCAGAAAAATTTATTGACCCGATTGCTGGACATGGAACGCAGCGGCGGGTATCAGGTGGATCAACAAGCTCGCTACAATTTGCGTCTTATGCCCCAATACGGCGGGACGGTCGGCGGATTCCGAAAAAGCGTGGTTGTTGAACTCGGATATTTCAATCCGCAAATTTTGGCGGAGGATACGGATCTGACCTTCCGGTTTGCGATCAATGGCTGGAAAGTGATGTACTCCAACCGCGCGGAGTGTTATGAAGAAGTGCCGGAACAATGGAAGACGCGGGCCAATCAAATCAGACGCTGGTCGCGGGGCCATAATGGCGTCGTTTTTCGTTATCTGTTCGCGTTTTTGAAATCCCCCTATTTGACGGTGCGTGAAAAACTGGACGGATTTCTCCTCCTGTTTGTGTATATGGTGCCTGTCATTTTACTGCTGGGAATTATTGATTCCATTGCCCTGTTTTTCCTGGGCAAGATGGAAATTTTTTCGGGCTTTGCTTTTCTGGTATTTCTTGGCGTTTATAATACGTTCGGCAATTTTGCCCCGTTTTATCAAGTCGGCACCGCCTGTATTCTGGATGGAGCCACGGAGCGGATTCTCCTGATCCCCCTGATGATTTTCAACTTCTGCTTTTATTTGTGGTATATCTCCAAGGGATTATTCGACGCCGTTATCGACGTCATCACCCAGCGGCGGGCCAGCTGGCTCTCCTGATAGGTAGGCAGGCGGCGGCACAGGG
>CAZSRN010000124.1:1214-2290 GCA_964609115.1 uncultured Veillonellaceae bacterium
CGGCGGGCCAGCTGGCAAAAAACCAAGCGATATCGGGCCGATGAGGAGTATGTGGCATGATGTTGGCAGTTTGTGTTGTGTTGTTGATTCTTGTCTTTCTCTTGCCGTTCTTGCCGGGAATCAAAGAGCTTTTTTTGCAACGGGATGTTGTACCGCTTTCTATCCGAAGCGATTATGTCAAAAATCCCCGCTATTTTGCCGAATCCTTTAAACAAAAAATACAGCAGGGACTGTCCGGCGACGGGGAACGAATCGGCTTGCGGCAGATGAAGCTTTCCAAGCAGGAAATGGTGGATGCCGTTGAAACGATGCACATGATGGATGACACAGCGGTACCCCATGTCTGCTATGTTCAAAAAGAACTCAGTACAGGCAACCGGGTCAGCTTCGACAAAGAAGTGTTTGTACAGGAAAAAGTAAAGTTGGGTGCGCATAACCGGCTCCGGGCGCTGGCCTGTGAGGGAGACATTTCTTTGGGATTTGGAACCCGGGTGGAACGGTGGGTTGACGCCTCCGGCGGCATCGAGGCGGAGGGCAGCTGCAATTTGGGAACCAGCGCGAGCTGCAGCCGGGAGCTGTGCGTAGCGCCGGCCTGCTCTTTCAAGCGGCTGTATGGATTTCCCGTTGTTTCCGGTTCCGGGGCTGACCGGGCCGAAGCGGACACGGTGGCGGCGAGTGAGCTCCGGTTGATCGGCGAAAATGGCGCGGAGCGCAATTTGACAGAGATCCCGCCTCATTCACGCAAGGAGTGCAGCCTGATCAGCAGCCGGTCGCTGGTTGTCGGGGAAGGAACGGTCATCGGCGGGCATATCAAGACGCATGGCAGTCTGACGCTGGAGAGCAACGTGGCTGTCGCCGGAAATGTCTTCGCCGAAGGCGCGGTTCATCTGGGGCAAGGCTGCCGCATTGCGGGAACGGTTTTTTCTCAGGACTGGGTCTATATCGGCCCCGGCGTCACCATCGGTCAACCGGGCAAGATCAAATCGGTCGTCGGTAAAAAGGGCATTATACTGGAAACGGATTCTGCAGTCTATGGCTTTTTGATTACCGAAGGCGAGGGAAAAGTGATATGAAAA
>CAZSRN010000124.1:2300-6755 GCA_964609115.1 uncultured Veillonellaceae bacterium
GATGAACGTGCTTGTAGGAGCCCTGCTCTCCCTCCTGATGCTTCTGCCGGGAAACTGTTCGGCGGCGACTGCAGCGCCCGGCGCTGCGGAAAACAACATCCGGGTGTTGATTGCCTATCAGCCGGATCATCTGAAAACCGCCCCTCATATTCTGGCTGCCTATCAGAGCGTATTGGAGGAAGAAGGGGTTTCCTGCAAGGGCGTGGAGATTGGGGAACTTCTCAAACTGAAAGCCGACAAGCTGGTACGGACAACGCCGGTGCTGATTCTGCCGGATACGCTGTTGCAAAACGTTCCTGAGGAATTGGATGTCTGGATTGACCAGTATCTGACAAAAGGCGGCAACGTGATTCTAAGCTACGATGTGGGGGTGAAGGACCCCAACGGGCTCTTTTTGAAACGCGCGGCGCTGGCTCACATTGTCGGGCTGAACTACATCACCTATGCGACAACCGGGCCTGCGGCCTATGAATTGGGCGCTGTCCGGTTTTCATCGGAAGCCGGGCGTGATTTTTTTCAGATTCCTCCGGGGAAAACGGTGGACGGGGTATGGCTGAGCAGTTACACCTATGGAGCGCTGGACTATCCGATTGCCAGAAACGAAGCGTTGTGGAACATTCCGGAAAAAAACATTTATGCGTACGGCGTGACAAAAAAGCAGGAAAAGTTTCCGTTGCTGACGCTTGCCGACTATGGTAAAGGAAAAGTTCTGTATATCAATCTGCCGCTGGGATATCTCAAGGCGTATTCGGACGATTTGCCGATGCGGTCGATTTTGCGGACGTTTTTGTTCGAAGTGGTCGGCATGCCTCATGTCATGAATGTGGAGCAGGGCAGGGGCGGAATCGTTCTCAACTGGCATGTGGATTCCGACATCGAGCATATTTCACTGCCGTACCTGTTGGCCAAAGGAATCTTTCGCAAAGAAATTGCCGCCTCCATTCATGTCACGGCGGGGAATTTTTTTCTGAAGCCCGGCGACGATACGGGGTTTGCCGCCGACAAGCGCGGTAGGCATCTGGTGCTGGCTCTCAAAGAATACGGGCGGATCGGTTCGCATGGCGGCTGGGCGCATAACTGGTTTTCGGAGAACGTCAGCAACGGAACGTTTAAAGAGAAAGAAATCCGGGAATATATCGCCAAAAACAATGAAAGCCTGGAAAAAATCGTCGGCTACAAAGTGATTGAATACGCGGCGCCCAATGGAGCCCACCCGCAGCCGGCCGCCACCAAAGCGCTCGAAGCGCTGGGGATCATCGCTTATTACTATGTCGGCGATACCGGCAGTGTTCCCAACCGCGTTTTTGCCAACGGACAAATGGTATCCGACAAAGTGATCGCGTTTCCGATCATGCCGCTGGGGAAATACGGCTCCATCTGGGAAATCAAGGCCTTGGGGAAAACTCCGGAAAAAGTGGTGGAGGAGTGGTTTTCCAGCACTCTCGACTATGTAGTGAAAAACAAAACGGTGCGGCTGATTTATTCCCACCCGTACGATTACCAAAACTACCCGGCTGTCATGGACAAATTTTTCGATACCGTTGTCAGAATGCAGGCAGAGCAGGAAATCACGGTTCGTCCGATGAGCGAGTATGCAAAATTCTTTCTGCGTTTTTTGAAAACCGAGTACTCCTTTCAAGACACTCCCGGGCAACTGCAGGTCAAACTGGTCAATTCCGAGGGCTTGGACGGAATTACGGTGGCGATTCCCAAAAAAAAATACAGGCAGCCGACGGTGAACGGCATGATGATCAAGGAAGACCAAAACTATTATTATCTTACGATTGCGGGACGATATGAAAACGAAAAAACTTTTGCGGTGGATGCTTTGTAGTGTTCTTTTGCTGGTCTGTTTTTCGGGGAAGGCTTTTGCCGAAAATCCGGCCCGGGTGATTATGGGATTTTATGCCCGTGAGATTCAGGCGAAGAACACAATTGAACCCTACATCATCAGTATCCTGGCATTGAATGAAGTGAAACAGGACCGGCATTTGCCGGAGGTCCGGGAGTTTTTGCTGTGGTACCTGGACCATCTGAATGCTCCGGATCACTACGGCCTGACCGGGACGATTTATGTCTACACCTGGGAAACGGACCGGCTGGTTTCGACGAACAAGTATGATTCCGTGGACGGGTACGCCGGGCTGTTCCTGCATCTGCTTCACCGTTACGTTGTCAAAACCGGCGATCGCTCGATTCCCCTGCAGCATTGGGACAAAATTGAAGAGATCGCCCGCCTCATTCCCCGGCTGCAGGACCGGGACGGGCTGACCTGGGCCCATCCGGGGCACAAGGCCAAATATTTGATGGACAATAGCGAGGCCTATGGCGGAATCGGCGCTTATCTGGCTTTGGGAGAGTTGACGGGAAAGAACCACAGCGCCTATTTTTCCATTGTCCATTACGCCCTTAAGGCCGGTATTTTCAGGGAACTTTACGAGGACGGCGGCAACTTGTTTGCGTGGGCGGTGGTCGAGAATAAAATCCTCAGCCGTTCAACCTGGGACACCTTTTATCCCGATGCTTTTGCGCAACTGTTCCCATTGTATTATGAGCTGATGGACGACAGGCCGGCAGAAAGACAGCGCTTGTGGCAGGAATTCAACCGGCATTTTGCGGCGAAAATCGAGTCCTTTCCGATAGAACAGCAAATCCTGTATCAACTGACGCGGGCGAAACTGGAGGGACGATAAGTGACGGCAGGCAAAAAAAATCAAGTGTCCCAGGAACTGCAACGCATGAAACGGTGGCTTGCTATGCTGCTTTTGGCCGTCGTCTGTATGGGATCCGCGCATGCGTATGCGGCGCCGGTTGTTGATGAAGCCTACTTTTTTGAGCGGAAAAATCGCCTGGAGGTATCCGCTTCGTTTGAGTCGTTGTCTCCGCAGGCAACTTTCGGCAATTGGGGCAATGTGTCGCTGGCTTTTTATCGCCGGGAAAAAGTCGACATGGAATGGTTCGCCATGGTGGATTCGTTTACCCGCAACGAGGGCGGGGCGCAGCTGTTTACAATCGGAGCGTATAAAGACTGGAATGACTCTTTTTATACGTATACGGCATTGTCCGCCGGAACCAATTCGACGTATCTGCAGAAATTCAGGGTGGACCATGATTTTAATTTCAAATTCGGCAAGGACAAGCAATATATCTGGACCCTCGGCGGCAGCTATGTCCAGTACCATAATGAATACCGGGATTATATTCTGACGACGGGTCTGGCCAAACATGTCGGGAAGTGGGTTGTCGGGTATCAGATTTTCAAAAACTTCAGCCAGCCGGGCGGCGTGGAGTCTTTTTCACATCAAATTTCCGTCGACTACGGGAAAGAGCGGGAACAGTGGACGTCGCTGGTGTACTCGTTCGGAAAGCAGGCGTATCTGCCGACGGCGCTGATTACTCCGACCGCCATCGCCAATGCGTCCCAGCTGATTACGCTGAAGCACAGACGATGGCTGGGGAAAAACCGGGATCATGGGTATTTTGTGGAAGTCAGCTATTTTAATCTGGAAGAAAATTATCATTCCCTCGGCGCAACGTTGGGAGTTTTCAAAGAATATTGAGCGGTCTTTGCATTTCTATAGATTTTCTATTGCAGATAGTGTTTAATGAAAGGTAGGCGGAGTTTGCGCACGAAAGCCGAAATTACTGCTGAGGCATAGAAACGAGGTGTGGGATGGAAACCGGATTTTGCCATGATTCCCGCAACATTCATTACCGTCGTCCGTTTGGAGCTGTTCCTTGCGGAACGGCGGTTACTCTTTATTTTGATGCAAATGCGGGTTCTCCGCCGGATGCCGTTCACCTGAGGCTGTGGTCGAAGGCAGCGGGGGAACAGCTTGTGGAACCGGTCACACTGGAGGAGACGCCCTGCTGTTATCGCTATCGGTTTACGGTGGAGGCGCCGGTTGCGCCGGGCTTGCTCTGGTACCATTTTATTGCGGACTATGGCGGAAACCGGACCTGGTATGGAGCGCCGACAGACGGACTGGGCGGCGAAGGCGTCGAATCGGGACCGGTGCCGACGGACTGGCAGATTACGGTGTACGAGGCTGCGGCCAAGGTGCCGGATTGGTATACGCAGGGGATTATGTATCAGATTTTTCCCGACCGGTTTTATCGGGGCGATCATCCGGCCGCCGTGCCGGAACTGCCGGAGGGAGCTTTATATCATCCGCATTGGACGGATCGGCCCTTTTACGCCAAAGATCCGCAGACCGGCAATATTGCCGCGTATGATTTTTTTGGCGGCACACTGGATGGCATCGCCGATAAGATTCCCTATCTGAAAAGTCTGGGCGTCGATATTTTATATCTGAATCCCATCTTTGAATCCATTTCCAACCACAAGTATGATACGGGCGATTATAAGAAAGTGGATGCGCAGTTCGGCGGTGACGCGGCGTTTGCCCGGTTGCGGACGGCGGCGGATGCTGCGGGAATTCATCTGATATTGGA